>USCP01000005.1 GCA_900553245.1 uncultured Peptococcaceae bacterium | reverse complement strand
AGGGCGGCAGGGTCGCCGGAGCGGTCGTCGGCGATGGTGGTGAGAGTGAGGTGGGCGCAAACCGGTGCAATGGCTTCGAGAATGCCCAGGGCGTCCTTGTCCTTGAAGATGTGCATGAGAAAATGCACTTTTTTGTCGCCAAACCAAGTGGTCACGGTGTCTGCCAAGGCCTTGGCGGCTTGTGGGTTGTGGGCACCGTCCAACACGATGATTGGACGCTTGCACACCACCTCAAAGCGTCCCGGCCAGCGCACCTTGTGCATGGCTTCCTGCACCTTTTCAACCGGAATGGTCCAGCCTTCGTCACGGAGCGCATCGACGGCGTTCATGATGAGGGCGAAGTTGTGTAGCTGGTGGGTGCCAACCAATGGATAATGATAGAGGTTGCCATTGTAGCGGATGGTTTGCCCTTCTAAGCTGCGTTCGATAACTTCACACATTTCTGTGGAGACAAAGCGGCAGGATACATTTTGCAAGCTGGCGACTTCTTTAATGATTTGGTTGACGGCAAGGCCGTTGTCGTAAGCCACCACCGGTGCGCCGGCTTTAATGATGCCGGCCTTTTCGATGGTGATTTCCTGAATGGTATCGCCTAAAAATTGGGTGTGGTCCATGCCGATGGCGGTAAATACCACAAGGCTAGGGTGCTCGACAATGTTGGTGGCATCTAAGCGTCCGCCGAGGCCGGTTTCCTGCACCATCACTTCGGCTTTGCAATGGAGGGCAAGCACATAGGCGATGGCAAGCTCCATTTCAAAGATGGTCGGATGCGGAAAACCTGCAGCGACGATGCCTTGACAAGCGGTTTCAACCTTTTCAAAGGCTTGAATAAAGTCGTCTTCCATTGCCGGCGCGAGGCCGATGCGAAAACGGTCGAGGTAGGTGGTGACCTCCGGAGAGGTGTAGGTGGCAGTGTGGATGCCGGCGGTTTCGAGGATGGTTGCCAAGGTGGTGACGGTAGACCCTTTGCCGTTGGTACCAGCCACGTGAATGACCTTGATGTCACGGTCGGGGCGGTCAAGGGCGTCCATCAGGCGTGTGATGCCGTCCAAGCCATAGACCGAGCCCAGCGCTTTGTATTGCTCAAGCGCCGAAAGCACTTCTTCATACGTCATAATTTCCTCCAAAATAAAAAAACACTTCCTAACGAGGAAGTGTGGGTGATCATGGGAGCGTCCGGTGTATCGCAGATGTGGTGCATCTTTCGTTCAACAGCACTCCCTCGTCTGTTGACACTTATCCAAAAATGGAACGCACAGGGACTAAGATCTCTTATATAAAATTTTACCATCAAAATATGCAAGGTTCTATTGCACCCGCTGATGGTGCGTGGGATAATACATTAAACCAGTCAAAGAAAGGAAGGATGCACCATGACAGACCAACACAAACCACAGGATGCCTGTGACGACATGACCTGTAAAAATGATTTGATGAGCGGGCTGATGTCTCTTTTTGCTCAAGCTGAAGCGGAAGAAGCACAACAAAAAGAACAGTCCTCCGATGTCGATGACTGACTCAGTATAACATGTATTGCCTGAAATGACTAGGAATTATTTAGCGAACCATGCGGTTGAATGCCTTGAAACACAAGGGTTCAACCGCTTTTTTGAATGAAAAAACGACCTACCAAGGTAGGTCGTTTGTCGGATTAAAGTTCAACGATGTGGAATTTCTTTTTGCCTTTGCGGATTTTGAGTTGGTTGTCTTGGAAATCCTTCAAGGTCACGTTGTAGCGCACATCCTTCACAGCCACTTCGTTTAAGGTCACCCCGCCTTGTTCTACAAGACGACGGCCTTCACTGGTGGTGGAGGTGAGGCCTACTTCCTTGAGCAGGTTCAAGAGCCCCACGCCATCACCTTCGAAGGTTTTTGCGTCCATCTTGGTGGTAGGGATGGAGCCTTCTTGGCCACCGCCTGCAAAGAGGGCGCGTGCAGCCTTTTGGGCTTCTTCAGCAGCTGCTTCGCCGTGAACGTTTTTGGTTACTTCGTAAGCGAGGATTTCTTTTGCCTTGTTGATTTCTGCGCCTTCCAGGCTGGAGAGACGTTCTACTTCATCCATTGGGATAAAGGTGAGGAGGCACAAGCAGTTGCGTACATCCTTATCGTCGACATTGCGCCAGTATTGGTAGAAATCGTATGGGCTCATTTTATCCGCGTCAAGCCATACAGCACCGTTCGCGGTCTTACCCATTTTCTTGCCTTCACTGTTGGTGAGGAGCTTAAAGGTGAGACCGAAGGCTTCTCCTTGGTCTGCACGACGTACCAATTCTACCCCACCGATGATGTTGCTCCATTGGTCGTTGCCACCGAATTCGAGCTTGCAATCATAGTTGCGATAGAGGTGCAAGAAGTCGTAGGATTGCATGATCATGTAGTTGAATTCCAAGAAGGTCAAGCCTTGTTCCATGCGGGACTTGTAGCATTCAGCGTTGATCATACGGTTAACGCTGAAGTAAGCGCCGTAGTCACGCAAGAATTCGATGTAGTTGAGGTCTCTGAGCCAGTCGGCATTGTTCAAGATGAGGGCCTTATCGTCAGAGAAATCGATGAAGCGTGCGGCTTGTTCTTTGAAACGTTGCACGTTGTGGTCGATTTGTTCCACGGTCATGACGCGACGCATATCGCTACGACCGGATGGGTCGCCGATCATGCCGGTGCCACCACCTGCCAAGAAGATTGGACGGTGACCATGTTGTTGCATGTGTTGCATAACCATGAACTGAATATAGTGGCCCACATGCAGACTGTCTGCGGTTGGGTCAAAGCCAATATAGAAAGTGACCTTCTCTTTGCCGAGAAGTTCACGGGTTTCATCCGGATGGGTGGCCTGTTCGATGTAGCCACGTTCGGTCAGCACATCATAGACGTTTCTTTCCATTGATTTTCATTCCTCCAAATATATAAGTCGTACTATGTTTTACTATAACGAATATCGGGGCATAAAGCAAATAAAAAAACACCTCGGGGTGTACCGAGGTGTTTGGGCATGTAAACTTACGCGATGGTGTCTGCGATTTGTTGAGCCAATTCGTCGAGTTGTGCGTACACTTCATCGGTTGGGGTGAATTGGGAACGAACGCTTTCGCCAACTTGCTTCATCTTGATGCTGTTGCAACGGTCGTTGAGTTGAGCGCATGCTTCACCGCTCCAGCCGTAGCAACCGAGGGTTGCGTATGGACGACCTGCGGAAGATACAGCGTCGATGCAGCTAATGACATCTAGAACAGGCTTTAATGCAGCACGGTTCAAGGTTGGAGAACCGAATACGAGGCAATCGTCGCCAAGGTGAGCAGCGATATCGGCAGCGTCGGTTTTGATGACGTCAAATGCGCTAACAACAATGCCCTTTTCGGTGAGCTTGTCTGCCAAGTATTGGCACATTTGTCTGGTGTAGCCGTAAGCGGATACATAGTAGATTGCAACGGTCTTATTTTCCTTTACAGCAGGGGTAGACCATTCTTTGTAGGTATCCATTGCCTTCTTCACATCTTCACCAACGAGCATTGGGCCGTGGCTTGGGCAAACGGTTTCGATGTCGAGGTCTTTGATGCGGTCAAGGGCACGAAGCACGAACTTTGCGAAAGGCCCCATGATGGCATCGTAGTATACTTTAAATTCTTTTTCGTAGAGCTCTCTCTTGTAAGCCTTGTGAACATACATGGTAGGTTCAGCGTAGTGAGAGCCGAGGAAGTCGCAGCTGAAGAGCATCTTGTCTTCTGCGAGGTAGGTCATCATGGTATCTGGCCAGTGGATGTTAGGGCTCACGCAGAAGGTCAAGGTCTTGCCACCGAGGTCTAAGGTGTCGCCATCTTTTACAACAACACGGTTGAATGGAATGCGGCAGATGTTGTCAAGATTCTTGAGGCAAGCAGCAGTCCCATAAACAACGATGTCTGGGTTGTGTTCGATTGCGAGACGGATTGCACCAGAGTGGTCTGGTTCGGTGTGGTTCACGATCATGTAATCGATGGACTTCATGTCAGTGATTGCTTCAACGTTTTCGATGAAAAGGTTTTCGAACCCTTTGTGTGCACCATCGATGAGGGCAGTCTTTTCAGAGCCTTGTACGAGGTAAGAGTTGTAAGTGGTACCGTATTCGGTAGTCATAATGATATCGAAAACGCGTAAGGTTGGGTTGGAAACACCGACATAATAGACGTTGTCAGCAATTTTCATGTGGTAATCTCTCCTTTGAAATCAATCGGTTTGTGAATATTTTAACTGAGATATATATTAGCACATAAACCTGTCCTTGCAAAGATTTTTAAGCGTGATTGACATTAAAAAACCATATACCTGACAAAAGCGGTTATTATTAGGGCGGTTCTTGCTAATAGATTTCCATAAAATCTACTTGTGATTATTTTCGTAAACCTTATTGCACCAACACCCTATATTCGGTATGATTATTCTACATTAGTAGAGCAGAGGGGTGAAGATACGGTATGAAACTAGACAAAATTCCGGAGGCAACCATCACACGTTTGTCCTTGTATTCACGATATTTAAGTAAGATGGAAGAGTTTAATATAGAGAAGGTGTCTTCTGTTGATATTGCCAACGGTGTACAAGGAACACCGGCACAGGTCAGAAAGGACTTGGCATACTTCGGAGATTTTGGCATGCGAGGGGTGGGCTACAATGTCAAGGGACTCAACAACATTATTAAGGAAATCCTTGGCTTGGACCACGAATGGCAAATGATTCTCATTGGCGCCGGTAATCTTGGCAGCGCCCTGACCCACTATGCAGGTTTTGCTAAGCGCGGATTTAAAATTTCTGCCGTATTTGATAACGACGTCAACAAAATCGGTATGACCTTAAACGGTCTTCCGATTCTCCCAATTACTAAGATGGTGGAGTATATCGAAACCCATCATGTTGATATTGCGGTGCTGGCGGTGCCGGAAGGCTCTGCCCAAAGTGTGGCGGATATGCTCTGTGCCACCGGTATCAAAGGAATTATGAATTTCTCGCCGTCCTCCTTGGTGACGTGCGATCGGATTGAGATTCGTCAAATAGATTTGGCTGTGAGCCTAGAGGGCCTCAGCTATCGCATCAAAAACAAACAAGTTCAAGCATCAGATGAAAGCCTTTGATTATCAAAGGCTTTTATTTTTAGGAGGCAGTTTAATATGAAGAGAAAAATTATATTGGCATCCACTTCACCGCGTCGACACACTTTGTTAAAAAAAGTTGTTGAAGAATTTAGTGTCTGTGCGCCAACCTTGGCAGAAGAAGTCCTTGACCCAACGCTTGCCTTGCCACAGGCTTTGGAAAAACTCGCCCGAGAAAAAGCCATGTCTGTGGCAAAGACGGTGCCCGAGGCATTGGTGATTGGTGCGGATACCATTGTGTGTAAGGATGGCAAGCGTTTGGGTAAGCCACAGGATGAGACCGAGGCCAGAGCAATGCTCCGCGATTTAAGTGATGCAACCCATGAGGTCATTACCGCAGTGGCAATGGTTTGCGTGGAAAGCAATACGGTGGTGACCAACCACTATGTGAGTGAAGTGACATTCCGTGCATTGACAGAGGAGGACATCGGTGTCTATATTGCCACCGGTGAGCCGATGGACAAAGCAGGGGCTTATGGGATCCAGGGAGAAGGCGGAAAATTTGTGACCCATTTAAGCGGTGATTTTGAAAATGTGGTTGGATTACCGACGGTGCTTGTTCGTGAGATGCTCGAGGAGGCCCTAAAATGAGCGAAAAGGTTGCGGATGTCATTAAAATCAAGGACCGGCCACCGGAACTTCAGCCTCGCGAACGTTTGATGAGTGAATCGGCCAAAGCGTTAAGCAGTGAGGAACTTCTGGCGATTTTACTTCGTACCGGCACGCAAAAGCAGGATGTTCTTGAGCTGTCACGAGAGGTGCTTTTACGCGCCGGCGGTTTGGAAGGGATGCTTACGCAAAATATGCAGTCTTTGTGCGAGATTAACGGCATCGGACCGACCAAGGCCTGCACGCTTCTTGCCGCTATTGAAATCGGTCATCGTTTGGCGCGCGCGAGTCGCGCCAAGGACAAGGAACCCATCAGAGCATCCGAGGATGCCGCCGATTTGTTGCGCATGGTGATTCGTTCTCACGAACAGGAAGCCTTTGCAGTGCTTTATTTGAATGCCAAAAATGTGGTGATCGATGCTCGTACCCTGTTTATCGGCACCGTGAATGGTGCGAACGTACATCCGCGCGATATTTTTAGGGAGGCGGTGCGTCGCAATGCGGTCAGCATTATTGTGGGGCATAACCACCCAAGCGGTGATGTGACACCGAGCAGAGAGGACTTTTCCCTAACAAAACGCTTGCAGGAAGCGGCTAAGATTATTGGTGTCAATTTTCTTGACCATATCATTTTGGCAACAAACGGCGATATGAAATATTTAAGTTTTAAAGACAATGGCTACATAGAATAGAAGGTTTTACCAAAATGTTGTTGATTTGTTGTTGAAGCCCTCGTCAAATTTGCGTTACCCTTTCTGATGGATTTGCGATTACAAAAGAAAGAGAGGGCTTTATGAAGAAAAAATTATTATCCTTATTATTGGTGATTTCCTTCCTGCTTCCAACGGCGCAAGCTGCCAATGCCGCAGCTGCCCCTAAGGTGACGGGAAGCTGTGGGATTATTATGGATGCAGCAACCGGTGAGGTATTGTGGCAGAAAAATGCCGACCAAGTGCGTGAAGTGGCAAGTATGACCAAGGTCATGGCCACTTATTTGGTGCTTGATGCCGTCAATCAAGGGCGTATCAGTTTGGATACACCGGTACCGATTAGCACCTATACCTATTATTTTTCGAGAGATTCCAGATATTCTAATATTCCTTTTGAAAAGAATAAGGTGTATACCGTTGCGGATATGGTAGAAGCCTTTATGTGTTATTCTGCTTGTGCGGCAGGCCCAGCCTTGGGCGAGCTGCTTTACGGTTCAGAACAGGCCTTCGTAGAGGCGATGAACAATCGTGCTACAATGATGGGGATTAACGCCACCTTCACGGAAAGTTATGATTCCGGACGCATGAGTGCACGCTCTATGGCGCTGTTATCACAAAAGATTGTCAACGAGTGCCCAAGCATCTTGGATTTTGCCAGCCAAACGACCTTTGAATTTGGCGGTAAAACCTATCCGACAAGCAATGATTTGCTTACTTACAATGATCCGGCGATTGGGCAGGTGGACGGTTTAAAGACCGGTTGGAGCCCTGCTGCCGGTAGTTGCATGGTTGCAACTGCGACCAAGAATGCAAGCCGCTTGATTACTGTGACCATGAATGCGCCAACGGTGAACGGTCGTATTACCGATTCGGCAGCGCTGTTGCGTGCAGGCTTTGCGGAAATTGCCGAAAGACTTGCAAACGGCTATGCCTATGCCAGCCCAACGGTTGCGACGGTGCGTTTAAACGGTGAAACCGTGGCGATGAATTCCTATGTGGCAAACGGCAACAACTATGTGCGCCTTAGAGATTTTGCAGCCGTTTTAAATGGAACTGGCTCGCAATTTAGCTTAGAATATGATTCAACCAGTCAAGCGGTTGTTATCAACAATGGTGCAGCCTACCAAGGCGACTTGAATATTAGTGTCACAAACGGCGGCACCACGGTGCTGACAAAATTACAACAGCCGGTGATGATGGTAGACGATGCCCCTTATGAAGTAAACACCTATTTGATTGACCAGCTCAATTATATGAAGATTCGCGACCTTGCAGAAGCAGTTGGGTGTGGGATTGATTGGGATGCCGCCACCGGTCAAGTGGTGCTCGTTCCAAAGGAAATGCCTGTTCAAACAGAAAATGGTACACAAGTAGAGGACGACACTGCTGTAGTGGATGTTGCGGCTTAATGAAAAAACGACCGATACAAGCCAAGTATCGGTCGTTTGTTTTTTATCGGCGTCAATGTCGTTGTCCATGTGAAAAAAATAACGACGAAGAAAAGGAAAAATTTTTTTTATGGTCATTTATCTAAAAAATGATGCATAAATAGAGGGGGAGAGATATAATAGAGAGTATAACATTCCATACTAAAAAAGAAGAATTTCTGATTGAGAGTATATGATGGATTTTCTGGCGCTTACAGCGCTTAAGTTAAGAGGAGGTAGGACTGTGAAAGAAATTAAAACCATTTTGGTTGCTAACCGAGGCGAAATTGCTATTCGTATTTTCCGTGCCTGCAAGGAACTCGGGATCAAGAGTATCGCAATTTATTCAGAAGAGGATAAGAATTCTCTGTACCGCACCATTGCGGATGAATCCTATCGTGTAGGTAAGGGTAAGGCTCCGGTTGATGCGTATCTCGACATCTCCGGCATTATTACCTTAGCAAAATCAAAGGGTGTTGATGCGATTCATCCAGGGTACGGTTTCTTATCTGAAAACGCTGAATTTGCTCAAGCATGCGAAGAAGCCGGGATTGAATTCATTGGTCCGGATCATACCATGCTTCGCGCATTAGGCGACAAGATCCAATCCAAGAAAGTTGCTATTGAAGTCGGCGTACCAACCATTCCTGGGGTAGAAAGAGCTGCACTCAACGTGGAAGAAGCAAAGGAATTTGCTGAAGTTTGCGGTTACCCTGTTATTTTGAAGGCTTCCGCCGGCGGCGGTGGCCGTGGGATGCGTATTGTTCGTCGTCCAGAAGATATGGAAGGCGAATACAACAGCGCAACCAGCGAAGCAAAGAAAGCATTCGGGATTGCGGATGTATTTGTTGAAAAATACATCGAACGTCCAAAGCATATCGAAGTGCAAATCCTCGGTGACAAATACGGCAACATTGTTCACATGTTTGAACGTGACTGCTCCATTCAACGTCGTCACCAAAAAGTTATTGAATTTGCACCATCTCTCATTTTGACTCAAGAACAACGTGAAGCCATTTGCGAAGACGCATTGAAGATTGCGCAACACGTTAACTATCGTAGTGCCGGTACTGTAGAATTCCTCGTTGACCACGAAGGCAACCACTACTTTATCGAAATGAACCCACGTATCCAAGTAGAACACTGCGTTACCGAACAAATCACCGGTATCGACATTGTTCAAGCACAAATTCGCGTGGCTCAAGGCTATAAGCTTGCTGACCCTGAAATCAACATTCCTAGCCAAGACTCTATCAGCTATCGTGGTTATGCCATCCAATGCCGTGTGACCACCGAAGACCCTGCAAATAACTTTGCACCGGACACCGGTACCATCGAAGTATATCGTTCCAGCTCCGGTCACGGCATCCGTCTTGACAGTGGGAATGCTTACCTCGGCGCAAAGATTTCCCCATTCTATGACAGCTTGTTGGTTAAGATTATTGCCAGCAACTTGACCTTTGAAGGGGCGATCAACACCGCTATTCGTTGCCTCAACGAAACCAAGATTAAGGGTGTAAAGACCAATATCGGTTTCTTGATTAACGTATTGAACCACGAATCTTTCCGCAAGGGTCAATGCGATACCAGCTTTATCGCACAAACTCCTGAACTCTTCGAAATTCGCACCGGCGATAACGTAGAAGGCAAGATTTTGACCTTCCTCGCTAACAAAGCTGTTAACGAAGTGAAGGGCGACAAGCCAGAGTTCGATGAACTCAAAGTACCACTCTTTGATAAGCCTCTCCTTCTCCGCGGCACCAAGCAAATGCTTGATGAACAAGGTCCTAAGGCTGTGGCTGACTGGGTACTCAACCAAGATAAACTCTTGCTCACCGATACTTCCATGCGTGACGCGCAACAATCCTTGTTGGCAACCCGTATGCGTACCGTTGATATGACCCGTATTGCACCTTCCTATGCAACCGCATGTAAGGACTTCTTCTCCCTCGAAATGTGGGGTGGCGCAACCTTCGATACTTCCTATCGTTTCTTGAAGGAATCTCCATGGGATCGTCTCGACCAATTGCGTGAAATGATTCCTAACGTGCTCTTTCAAATGTTGTTGCGCGGTGCAAACGCTGTTGGTTACAAGAACTATCCAGACAACATCATTCGTGAATTTGTTCGTGAATCCGCACAAAGCGGTATCGACGTATTCCGTATTTTCGACTCCTTGAACTGGCTCAAGGCAATGGAAGTATCCATCGATGAAGCCTTGAAGCAAGACAAGATTGTTGAAGGTTGCATCTGCTACACCGGTGACATCACCGATATGGCACGCAAGAAATACAACCTTGATTACTACATTCAAAAGGCAAAAGAAATCGAAAGCATGGGCTGCCATTTCTTAGGCATCAAGGACATGAGTGCACTCTTGAAACCAACCGCTGCTTTTGAACTCGTTAGTGCATTGAAGGAAAACATCAACATTCCTATCCACTTGCACACCCACGACTCTACCGGTAACGGCGTAGCAACCCTTCTCATGGCTGCTCAAGCAGGTGTTGACGTGGTTGATGTTGCATTCAACGGCGTTGCAGGGCTCACCAGCCAACCTGGTTTGAACTCCTTGGCTGCAGCACTCACCAACACCAAGCGCGACACCGGATTAAACCTCGACAATCTCCAAAAGATTTCCGATTACTGGGCAGATGTTCGTAAATACTACTATCAATTTGAATCCGGCTTGCGTTCCGGCTCCGCTGAAATTTACAAGTATGAAATTCCTGGCGGTCAATACTCCAACTTGAAGCCACAGGTTGAAAGCTTCGGCCTTGGTCACAAGTTTGAAGAAGTAAAGCAAATGTATGCAACCGTTAACGACATGCTCGGTGACATTGTAAAGGTTACCCCATCCTCTAAGGCTGTCGGTGACATGGCAATCTTCATGGTTCAAAACAACCTCACTCCAGATAACATCTGTGAAAAGGGTAAGAACATGGACTTCCCTGATTCTATCGTTTCCTACTTCGAAGGGATGATGGGTCAACCTGAAGGTGGCTTCCCAGAAGACCTCCAAAAGGTTGTATTGAAGGATAAGGAAGCCATCACCTGCCGTCCTGGTGAATTGCTTGAAGGTAACCTTTATGAAGCAGATAAGGCATACTTGAAGGAAAAATACGGCATTGAAGCCGGCAGACGTGAAGCATTGAGCTATGCACTCTACCCACGTATGTATGAAGATTACTTGAAGGGTCTTAAGACTCAAGCACCTATCTGCCATATGGACAGTGACTTGTTCTTCTACGGTCTCAGGAAGGGCGAAACCGGCGATATCAACCTTGAAGAAGGGAAGATTATAAACGTTCGCCTCATCGAAATCAAGGAAGCCGATGAAGAAGGGAACTCCACTGTTGCATTCGAACTCAACGGCAGCTATCGTACCGTGAAGGTGCCAAACGAAGCCGCTGCGAAGTCCTTGACCATCGTTCGTAAGCCAATGGCTGACCAAGACAACCCTGCACATGTTGGGGCTAACATTCCTGGTACTGTTATCAAGATTTTGGCTAAGGAAGGCGATGAAATCAAAGAAAATCAACCAATCATCATTCTCGAAGCAATGAAGATGGAAACCAACGTACTCAGCCCTCGCGACGGTAAGATTGCGCGTGTTCTTGTTGAAGAAGGCGCTCAAGTTGAAGCCGGCGAATTGATCGTTGAACTTGAAGTATAATTAAATGATTTTAACATGGGAGCAGTGCGTCATCTGATGGCGTTGCTCCCATGCTTTTTTATTGGAGTGAACCCTATGGAACTGATTGAAAAAATCTTTAAACCGCTGCTTACCTTGGCTGTTTTAGTGTGGATGGTGTTGGCGGTCACCCAATCCCTTACCACCGCACAGCTTTTGATTTATGTGGGGGTATTGTCGGTATTGATGGGGGTGCGCAATTTGCTCATTTTGAATGTGAGTTATCGCACCAATCATTATCATGAAAAAATTCAGGCCTATGTGGATCGTTTTGGCTTGAAAATGGGGCTGATTCGGTATAGTGTAATACTGGTAGGCGCCTATATTGTGTTGGGCGTGTTTTTGATTGTGATTAACATATAATGTGAAATAAAGGAGAGACATGACAGATGAAAACTTGGAAAATTCGTTCTTCCAATCATGCCTCTGCCCGTTCCTTGGCTGATGCTCTCGGCATCCCACTTGCTTTGGCGCGCATTTTAGTGAGTCGAAGCTATGGGAATGCGGAAGCTGCATCAGCCTTTTTGTATGCCTCAATGGAGGAACTAAGTCGTCCCTTTGAGTTGCCAAATATGGGCGCGGCGGTGGAGCGTATCGGCCAAGCCATTCAAGCGGGCGAAAAAATTGCCGTTTATGGGGACTATGATGTGGATGGTATTTGTTCGACGACTCTTCTTCATGAGGCGTTCCGCTGGTTTGGTGTTGATGTGCGTCTGTACATCCCTAGCCGTTTTAAGGAAGGGTATGGGATGAATGCCGGTGCCTTGGAGACCCTTTTGGAGGAAGGGATTTCCTTGGTGGTGACAGTAGACAATGGCATTGCTGCTGCGGATTTGGTGGATGAATTCAGCAAAAAGGGCTTGGATTTTATCGTGACAGACCACCATCAATTGCCGGATGTGTTGCCGGATTGTATTGTGGTCAATCCTCTGATGGCACCAAGTCGATTGGCAAAATTTCGCCGTTTGTGCGGCTGTGGGACGGCGTACATGTTGGCGATGGGAATGCTCATTCGTTTGGCACCGGATTGGTACGATGATGCCCATCGTCGCACGTTGTTGGATTTGGTGGCAGTGGCAACGGTGGCGGATATGGTACCGCTTTTGGATGATAACCGTATTTTAGTGCGCGAGGGCTTAAAATATCTCAACGATCATCCACGCCCGGGGATGCAGGCGCTGGTGTCTTTGCTGTGCGGTGAAGATGACGTGCGCACGTCGGACATCGCCTTTCGTATTGCTCCATGCATCAATGCCTGTGGCCGCTTGGACAAAACCGATGCGGCATTGCGTTTGTTTACAGCGACCACCGCGGCAGGTCTTGAATCTTTAGCAGAAGAAGTGCGGGATTATAATAACGAACGTAAGGAAATCGAGCGTACCTTAACGCGTGAGGCTATTGGTCAGTTTACTGAGTTTACCGGACGTATGCATTGTGCCATAGCGGTTGGGCACAATTGGCATCCAGGTGTGATTGGGATTGTGGCATCGCGTTTGGTGGAGCAGTTTCACTGTCCGGCGATTGTCCTCACGA
Source organism: uncultured Peptococcaceae bacterium (assembly GCA_900553245.1). Lineage (GTDB taxonomy): Bacteria > Bacillota > Peptococcia > Peptococcales > Peptococcaceae > UMGS1590. The sequence continues at coordinate 11,318 of USCP01000005.1, read as the reverse complement.
ACACCGAGGAGGAGCCGTCGGTGTATACCGGCTCGGCGCGTAGTGTACCGGGCTTTCATTTGTATGAAGGATTAAAAGCGGTTAGTGATCATTTGATTCGCTTTGGGGGGCATGAAATGGCGGCCGGCTTATCTGTTCATGCCGACGAATTGGCGGGCTTTAAGGCTGCTTTTGAGCGTGAAACTGCGGGGTATGAGGAAGCCATCTCGGAAAATATTCTGTGGATTGATGACATTCTAAAAATCGATGAGGTGACCGATGATTTAGAAACTGCTTTGCGTCTTTTGGAGCCGTGCGGTTGTGAAAATCCGGAGCCGCTTTTTGCCCTGGAGCATCAGTGGCGTTTTTCTTACAAGCCGGTGGGCAAGGAAGGCGAGCATTTGCGTTTAGGGTTTGAAAACAGCGAGGGAGATAAGATTCCTGCCATTGCTTTCCGTAAAGGGAACTATGAATTTTCTGACCGTCACCGCTATGATTTTGCCTTTCATATCGGCGAGAATTGCTACCGTGGGCTGTGTTCGGTGCAACTTCAAATTACGGATATTCAACCGGCGTGGCAAGCAGAGGAAGACCGTGTGCGTAGAACCTTTATGGAAGCCGGAGAAAATTACACTCAACAAAGCACAGGCATTGCCGATCAAGCGCAATTTTATACGAAGGTGCGTGGGGTGAGTTATGCCGGGCGACAAGATTTGATTGCTACCCTGAAAGTTGGCGAGGGCTTGTTGCTTTTGCGTGAGGCCAACAATCCGGCAGATGGCAATGCAGTGGCTTGTCTGACGGAAAAAGGCGAAAAAATCGGTTACCTTTCTCGTCAAATTGCGGCGCAGCTGGCGCCTTTGATGGATTTAGGGGCTACTTATGAAGCCTATGTGGAAGAAGTGACTGGCAGTGACGAGCAAACCCATGGGGTCAATATTTTTGTGCGCAGTACCTTGGTGACCGATGCCGATGCATTGGCAAAGCAAGAGGCGGTGGATCTCAATGGGCTTGAAACGCAGGCGCTTGTGGATGTTCTGACAGATGCTTTTGTGGAGGATGGAGAGCTGCTTCCTATTCAGCGAGCCGCTATTGAAAATATTATTACGCGCCATGAAGACACTGCGGTGATTATGCCGACCGGACGTGGAAAATCTCTGATTTATCAGGTGGCAGCAGGGGTCCTTGCACGGAGGGAGCAACGTATGACGTTGGTCATTTCTCCGCTGAAGGCACTTATTCAGGACCAATATTTGGCCCTTTCGGACCGACTGTCGCCGTTAGGCTATCGGGTTTATAAAGGAAACGGCGATTTAAGTCGAGAAGAACGGCAAGCCTTGTATGACGCCTTAGAGGCCCATGAGGTAGATATTTTGTTGTTGACGCCGGAATTTTTTGTGCGCCATCAATCGCTTTTTTCCGCGCATGCAGAGGCTGTGGGGCAGATTGTTATTGATGAGGCGCACTATATGACAAGTAAGCGAGAGGCGTATAAACGTTTGCCGGCGCTTAAAGGCGCTTATCCGTTTGCGGTCTGGACTTATCTGACTGCGACGGTGCCAAGCACCGAGGCAAGCGCATTTGCGCAAATTATTTCCGGCGCAGGTCTTTATATTGACGACCATATTCGGTATAATTTACATATTATCGATGCACGTCATACGGAGAGAAAATTGGTCAGTCTGTATCGCTTATTTATGCATCCGGAAAAAACCATTTGCTATGTAAACAGTCGCAAGCAAGCCTTTGGGCTCAGTCAACGTCTGCGTGAAATTTTGCCGTATCAATTGCGCCCGCTTGTGGGCTATTACCATGGGGGACTGCCACAGCAGGCACGTCGTGCGGTGGAAAGAGCCTTTAAGGAAGGCGAGATTCGCTTGCTTTTCGCGACAACAGCCTTTGGTGAGGGGGTGCATATTCCGGATATTCGCAATGTGGTGCTGTATCATCCGTGTTTTTCTGTGGAATCCTTTAATCAGCTGGCTGGGCGTTGCGCCCGCGACGGAGAGCCGGGGCACATTCATTTGATGTACAGCGAACGTGACTTTGCCCTCAATGAGATGATTATTTCTGAAAGAGGGCCGTCCCGTAATGAATTGGGACAAATGTACCAATGTCTAAAGCGGTATGGCAGCATTCATGATGATCGACTTTGTGAGAAGCATGAGGATTTCTGGAATTTGCTTACGGAGCTTGTCGGTGGAACCACCAAGGGTCAATGGCAGCTGGCTTTGAAGATTTTCGAGGAACTTCAATTTTTGCGACTGACAAGAACCGATGAAAATATAATCTTGGATATAGAGAATAATCCAACGCATCGCAGCCTGACGGATTCCCCGACATATTTAGAAGGGATGAGCGAAAAGCGTGCCTTAGAGCAATTTAAAGAAATTGCCTTTAACAAGGATTTGGGGGCGTTGGAGGCCGTTATTCGCAGCGCCTTGAGACCTGCGAATTGGCAAGGCAGGGAGGTGAAGACATGAGTCATCAAGTCGGATTAGAAGATCTTTTAAAGGTTGTGGAAGAAAATAACCCACAATCAGATACACAAATGCTCACACGTGCTTATGAATGTGCACGTAAGATGCATGAAGGACAATTTAGAAAGTCCGGTGAGCCGTATATTATTCACCCGGTAAACGTTGCCATTATTTTGGCAGATTTAGGGATGGATGATAATGCCATCGCGGCAGGGCTTTTGCATGACGTTGTCGAAGACACCAGTTGCAGCAGTTTAGAGCTGGAACAAATGTTTAATGAGGAAGTGGCCTTTCTTGTTGAAGGGGTGACAAAGCTCGACAAGATTCAATGTCATTCCAAGGAAGAACGTCAGCTGGAAAGTTATCGTAAGATGTTTGTGGCAATGGCGCAGGACGTGCGTGTTATTATTATCAAGCTCGCCGACCGTTTGCATAACATGCGCACGATGAGTTTCCAGTCTCCGGAAAAGCAGAAAAGCATTGCCCAGGAAACCTTGGAAATTTATTCTCCACTCGCGGATCGTTTGGGGATTATCAAGCTCAAATGGGAGCTTGAAGATTTGGCCTTGCGTTATCTTGAACCGGAAATTTATTACGATTTGGTAGAACGTATTTCCATGAAACGTCAAGAACGCTTGGAATACATTGATGAGGTTATCCGCGATCTCAAGATTGAGATGAATAAGATGCACATCAATTACGAGATTGCCGGTCGTCCAAAGCATTTCTATAGTATTTATCGCAAAATGGTGACCAAACATAAGGAATTGGATGAAATCTATGATTTGATTGCGATTCGTGTGCTTGTAAATACCGTTCAGGATTGCTATATCGTATTGGGCTCGGTACACTCCTTGTGGAAGCCGGTTCCGGGGCGCATCAAGGACTATATCGCGATGCCTAAACCAAACTTGTATCAATCCTTGCACACCACTGTTATTGGGCCACGTGGGGAACGTTTCGAAATTCAAATTCGTACCTTCGAGATGCACCAAATCGCCGAATATGGGGTTGCTGCGCATTGGCTCTATAAGCAACAGGGCAACAGTGAAATGGCGAGCGACAACAACCAGTTAAACTGGTTGCAAAAGCTCAAAGAATTGCAACAGGATGCGGTGGACAGTAAAGAGTTTTTGGATAACATCAAGCTCGAACTCTTCAGTGATACGGTCTTTGTATTTTCTCCGGCAAGTGAAGTGTACGAGTTGCCGACAGGCTCCAGTCCGCTGGATTTTGCCTATCGCGTTCATACCGAGATTGGGAACCAATGTGTCGGTGCCAAGGTTAACGGCAAGATTGTGCCGTTTGACTACGAACTGCAAACCGGGGATACCGTTGAAATCTTGCGCTCTAAGAATAGCCGTGGGCCAAACAGCAACTGGATTAAGCTGGTAAAAACACCACAAGCGAAAAATAAGATTCGTGCGTGGTTAAAGAAAAATAAGCGTGAAGAAAACCTCAAGCAGGGGAAGGACGCTCTGGAGCATTACGTCAAAGCGCACCATGCCGAAGCGGAATCCATCTTCCTCAATGTGGATAATATTGCGCGTATTTGCAGCAAGCTCGGTTACAAGACCCCGGATGACCTCTATGTGGGGCTTGGAGTAGGTGGCGTGAGTGCCGTTCAAGTCATCAACCGCATGCGTGAAGAATTTAAGACACAGCTTGCCGAGCTCAAGCCAATTGAAAAAGAAGAGGCCATCGATACCCAACTCAACGCGAAGAGCAACCGTCGATCCCCAGCCAAGAAAAATATTGGCGGCATCACCATTCACGGGATGGACGATGTGGGCGTAAAATTTGCAAATTGCTGTAAACCGGTACCGGGGGATCCGATTATTGGCTATATCACACGTGGGAGTGGTATCACCGTCCACCACCGCGAATGTAAAAATATCACCAGTTTGAGTGAAAAAGACCGCGCGCGCTTGATTGAAGTGAACTGGGAAGGCTTCGAAAACTCTGTTTACGAGGTTACCATTTCCGTAGAGGCCTTTGACCGTCCAAAGATTACACCGGATGTTATGGCCCTCATCAATGACTCTCAGGTTCACATCATGTCCATCACATCTCGTGTAAAGGAACACATGGCTCTGATGGAAATTACCGTAGAAGTTAGCGATTTGCAGGAACTCAATGTAGTGATGGAAAAAATCAATGCGATTCCGGACGTCTTTACCGTGCGTCGCGATTAAAGGAGACAGGCATGCGAGCTGTTGTACAACGTGTAAAAAATGCAAGTGTACAGGTGGGGGAAAACCAAGTAGGTGCCGTGGAAAACGGACTGTTGGTTTTTCTTGGCGTGACACATAATGATACTGAAAACGATGCCAAGTATTTGGCGGATAAAATTGCAGGATTGCGTATTTTTGAGGATAGCGATGACAAGCTCAATCTCTCCGTTCAGGATGTGGGTGGCAGTGTTTTGAGTGTGTCACAATTCACCCTTTTCGGAGATTGTCGTCGCGGTCGTCGCCCTTCCTTTACCGAGGCGGCGCCGGCTGCCCAAGGGGATGCGCTCTATGAGGCGTTTAATCGTTACCTTCGTGAAAACGGCCTTCAGGTAGAAACCGGACAATTTCAAACCCATATGGAAGTGTCCTTGGTGAATGACGGTCCGGTGACCATCCTGCTCGATTCTCAAAAACAATTTTAAGAAAAAGAGGCACAAGACCTATGAAAGTTTATACCTTGACTGTTGGGCCGCTTGACGAAAATTGCTACCTTGTCGTTGATGAGGAATCTCCGGAAACCATCATCATCGACCCAGGTGCGGAAGCGGAACGCATCATTGAATTTATTCGTGACAATGCCCTCAAACCAAAGATGATTATCAATACCCACGCGCATTGGGATCACATCGGTGCTGTGGTTCGCTTGAAAGAAGCCTTTGGTATTCCGTTCTATATGCACGGTGACGATGCTGAGTGGCTCGAAGCGCCACTGCGTGACCTTTTTGGCAAGAATACCATCGAAGGGCTTACGGTAGACCGTTTTGTAAAACACGGCGACGAGTTCCGTTTAGGATTGCGTCCGGTGCGTGTGGTACACACCCCTGGGCATACCAAGGGAAGCTGCACCGTGTGGTTTATGAATGACGATATCGCGATGACCGGTGACACCCTTTTTAAGGGCTCTTGCGGTCGCGTGGATTTCCCGGGCGGAAGCATGGAGGACATGATTTACAGTCTTCAGGTGCGCATGGTGGCACTGCCGGATGAATGTGTGGTTTATCCGGGACACGGACCAAAGACAACCATGGCTTTTGAACGCGCACACAATCCGTATATGCGCTACGAAGCCTAGTGTTGACAAAGCCTTGCGCCTTAGATACAATTTTATGTATATATTCTCAGAGTGTAAAAGGTTCGTTGCGTAAGTGACGAATCTTTTCACTGTCTAAACGGAGGCCAAAAATATGCTTACAAACAAACCGAGAGGGACCAATGATTTTCTACCCGGCGAGGTAGAAAAATGGCAATATCTCGAAGGCCTGATTCGCGAGCTTTTTGCGAATTACAATTATAAAGAAATCCGCACTCCGATTTTTGAACACACCGAGTTGTTCTTACGTAGTGTCGGGGAAACCTCGGACATCGTTTCCAAGGAAATGTATTCCTTCGAAGATAAAGGCTTGCGCCACGTGACCCTGCGTCCGGAAGGGACTGCCGGGACTGTACGTGCGTTTGTCGAAAACAAACTTTTTTCTCAATCCTTGCCTGTCAAGCTCTACTATATCGGCCCAATGTTCCGCTATGACCAACCACAGGCCGGTCGTTATCGTCAATTCCATCAATTTGGCGCGGAAGTATTGGGGAGTGCAGAACCAATCGTTGATGCTGAAATCATCAGCTTCGCGGTGGATCTCTTCTCTCGTCTAGGGCTAGAAAGCCTGAGTGTGCTGATCAATACCGTTGGCTGTGACAAATGTCGTCCAAAGTATCATGAAGCACTCAAGGAATACTTTAGCCAATACAAAGACCAACTTTGCCCAACCTGCTTAGAACGCTTGGAAAAGAATCCATTGCGTGTGTTGGACTGCAAAGAAGAAGGTTGCAAGCGTGTTGCAGCCGGTGCGCCAACCACCTTGGATTATGCTTGCGATGATTGCAAAAATCATTTTGAACAAGTATGCGCTTACTTAAAGGCCGTTGGCGTGGATTATCAAGTAGATACCACCTTGGTTCGTGGTTTGGATTATTACACCCAAACCGCTTTTGAAGTCATTATGAACAAGGTTGGCAGCCAACAAAATGCTATTTGCGGTGGCGGTCGTTACAATAAACTCGTGAGCGAGGTTGGCGGCGAAGATATCCCTGGGATGGGGTTTGCTGCCGGTATGGAACGCGTGCTTTTGACCTTAAAGGAAGAAGGCATTGAATTACCAGTTAAGCAAGACGTGGATGTGTATGTGGCACCACTCGGTGACGCAGCAAAAGTGCCTTGCTTTGAATTGACTCAATCTTTGCGTCGTGCAGGGTATATCTGCGAAACCGACTATCTCTCTAAGAGCATTAAGGCGCAAATGAAGGCGGCGGACAAAGCCGGTGCCCGCTACTGTATCATCATCGGGGATGATGAACTGGCTCAAGGGGTGGCTTGCGTACGTAACATGCAAGAAAGTACCCAAGAAAATATTGCCCTTAATGAAGTTTTAGATTACATAAAGTGAGGTTAAATGATGTTACCATTAAAGAGAACACACTATTGCACAGAGCTTTCTCTGAGCAATGTTGACGAAGAAGTTATTGTTACCGGTTGGGTACAAAAGCGTCGTGACCACGGCGGTGTTATTTTCATCGACCTTCGTGACCGTAGCGGGATTGTACAAGTGACCGTAAACCCTGAGCTTTGCGATGCAGAAGTATTTGCTCTTGCAGAACGCGTACGTAGTGAATATGTGCTTGGGATCCGTGGGAAGGTACGTCCACGTCCGGAAGGGATGGAAAACGATAAGCTCGCTACCGGTTCCATTGACGTCATCGCTAGCGAACTCATCATTTACAACGATTCTAAGACCCCTCCATATGCCCTCGTTGACGACAGCGATGTTGATGAAAACATCCGTCTTAAATATCGTTACCTCGACTTGCGTCGTCCTGTGATGCAAAAGAACCTCATGATGCGTCACAAAGTATTGAAGAGCGTACGTGACTATTTAGACCAACGTGGCTTCTGGGAAATCGAAACCCCTGAACTCATGCGCAGTACCCCTGAAGGCGCACGTGACTTCCTCGTGCCTAGCCGTGTAAATCCAGGTTCCTTCTACGCATTGCCACAATCTCCACAGCAATACAAGCAATTGCTCATGGTCAGCGGCGTTGAAAAGTACTTCCAAGTGGCTCGTTGCTTCCGTGACGAAGACTTGCGTGCAGACCGTCAACCTGAATTTACTCAGCTCGACTTGGAAATGAGCTTCGTGGATGAAGAAGAAGTGATGGAATTGACCGAATCCATGGTGGCTCATGCTTTCAAGGAAGTATTGGATATTGATATTCCATTGCCACTTCCACGCATGACCTATGCCGAAGCCATGAGCCGTTACGGCTCTGACAAGCCGGATACCCGTTTTGGCCTTGAACTTATCGAACTCTCCGATGTTGTAAAGGGCTGCGGCTTCAAAGTATTTGATGCTGCCATCGAAAACGGTGGGACAGTAAAGGCCCTCAATGCAAAGGGTATGAGCGACCTCAGCCGTCGTGAATTGGATGCCCTCGGCAAGTATGTGGCTATTTACGGTGCAAAGGGCTTGGCTTATTTCGTGATGCAAGAAGACGGTGGCATTAAGTCTCCAATCACCAAGTTCTTGACCGACGACATGGTGAAGAAGATTTGCGAAGCAACCGATGCTGAAGTGGGCGACGTTATTTTCTTCGGCGCAGATAGCCATAAGATTGTTAACGACAGCTTGGGCCACTTGCGTCTTGAACTCGCTCGTAAGCGCAACTTGATTGATGAAGATAAATTTAACTTCTTGTGGGTAACTGAATTCCCACTCTTCGAATGGAGCGAAGAAGAAAAGCGTTACACCGCTATGCACCATCCATTTACCGCACCATTCACCGAAGACTTGGAAGCGTGTGGCGACGACTTGGGTAAGATTCGTTCCCGTGCATACGACATCGTGTTGAACGGTGTTGAACTCGGTGGCGGTAGTATCCGTATCCATGACCGCGAACTCCAAGAAAAAATGTTTGACCTTCTCGGTCTTTCCGAAGAAGTGTATCGTGAACGCTTCAGCATGCTCTTGGATGCGTTCGAATACGGTGCACCACCACACGGTGGCTTGGCAATCGGGATTGACCGTATGCTCATGCTCATGACCAAGCGTGACACCATCCGTGACGTGATTGCATTCCCTAAGACCCAAAGTGCGATGGACCTTATGGCAGATGCACCATCTACCGTAGACCGCAAGCAATTGCGTGAACTCCACATCAAGGTGGATGTAAAGGAAAAAGAAAAAGCGCAAGACGCTGAATAATAGCATGACCATGCCCCTCTCTTCACTGAGAGGGGCATTTTTTGTGCCATGGGATGCGAGTGGTGTTAAAATAGAAGTATGAACAGACAAAGAACGGAGGGATGGCTATGACGGAAGAAGAAAAAATCTTTGCCGGCAAGCTCTTTAACAATCAATGCGATGCATTAAAGGCGATTAAAGTTAAGACTCATGCAGCCAACCAGCGTTATAATGCGCTTCTTGAGACGGATCCGGAACGGGAAACGATTATTCGCGAGATGATGGGCAGGGTGGGTAACACTTTTCGGTTTGTGGGACCGATTTATATCAATTACGGTACGCATACCTTTATCGGCGAAAATTTCTTTGCCAATTTTAATTTTACGGTGATGGACGATGCTCGGGTGTTTATCGGCGATAACGTGTGCATTGGACCGAATGTGTCCCTTCTTGCGACCAATCATCCCTTGATTGCGCAGGAACACATGGGGATGGATGCAGAGGGCAATACGACCTTAGCGGAATACGCTGATGAGATTCATATCGGGAATAACGTCTGGATTGCGGCAAATGTATGTGTCATCGGCGGGGTGACCATCGGTGACGGTGCGGTGATTGGCGCAGGCAGTGTGGTGACACGTGATATTCCACCGAATAGCTTGGCTGTGGGTGTACCGTGTCGCGTGCTGCGAGAAATTACCGAAGCGGATACAGCGGCAGAGCGACTGCTTCCCGAAGATCGTGACTATTTTAAAAATAATTTCGGGGGTTTTTGAGGCTTGACAAAAAGCACTTTTTGTGGATTTTTCTTATTTTTTACATAATGGTGAAAAAGCGTGAAAATCCGTTGCGAACGGCGATTGCTTGTGGTATATTAAATCCAGAAAGAACACCCTGCAACGTTGGTAAGTTCTTGTGATCAGTTTTGTTCCAACACCTTTAATATTGGGAGCTGACTCTCTGCCCACGGCATTGCATCTTAATTTTATTTTGATACAGAAAGTGTGCGGGAAGCGCCCACCTGCATTAGCAGGTTCAAAACCTCACTCCTTACGGCGACGCGGGTCTTTTAAAAAAATCAGCGATAGACTTTTGTCTGTCGCTTTTTTTATTTTAGCGCGATAAAGTAAATTCATGTGGGAATATTGACAGTCCGAGGTTTTGTGGGGTATCATAGTCGTAGTTTAATGCTTTAATACTGAAAAGAGGTCAGCGATGTATAAGCCAAATATTGAAAATGAAATGATAGATGGTTTTTTTGAAGCGCTCTCATTGGTTGACACCCGAGAAGAGTATTATCGCTTTTTTGAGGATATTTGCACCGTTGGGGAGATTAACGCCATTGCCCAGCGTCTCGAGGTGGCAAAAATGCTTGCCGACGAACAAACCTATACCCGTATTGCGGAAGTCACCGGGGCGAGTACCGCGACCATCAGTCGCGTGAAGAAGTGCCTCAATTACGGCTCCGATGGATATAAGCTCGTATTAGAACGTCTTAAAGAGAAAAAGGATGATAGTGAATCATGAAATATATCAGCACAAGAAATAACGCCGAAGGCGTAAGCGCTTCCGAAGCGATTGTTAAGGGCATGGTGCCACAAGGAGGGCTCTATGTACCGGATGAGATTCCTGTAGTGAGTGAAGAAACCATGCGTGGCATGGTCAACTTGAGCTATCAAGAGTTGGCCAAGCAAATTTTGGCGCTTTATTTAGAAGAATTTCCGGCAGAAGAAATCGATGAAATGGTGAATGCCGCCTATAACAGCGACAGCTTTGATGATGCAGAAGTGGCACCTGTTGTAAAAATCAAAGACGGCTTGTATTCTTTGGAACTTTGGCATGGGCCAACCGCTGCATTTAAGGATATGGCGTTGCAATTGTTGCCACACTTGCTCGTGCATTCTATGCGCAAGACCGGTGTAGACAAGGAAGTGGTCATCCTCGTAGCAACCTCCGGCGATACCGGAAAGGCTGCCTTAGAAGGTTTCAAGGATGTCGAAGGCACCCGCATCATCACCTTCTACCCACACGGCGGTGTGAGTGAAGTCCAAGAATTGCAAATGCTCACCACCGGCGGCAAGAATACCTCGGCCTTTGCCGTGAAGGGGAATTTTGACGATTGCCAACGTGCTGTGAAGGAAGCCTTCGCCAACGAAGCACTGCTTAAGGAAGTCGATGCCCTTGGCTGCCAATTCTCCTCTGCGAACTCCATCAATTGGGGTCGCTTGCTCCCACAAATTGTGTACTATTTCTCCGCTTATATGCAACTCGTGAAGAAGGGCGACATCCAATTTGGCGATGCCATCGACTTCACCGTGCCAACCGGTAACTTTGGCAACATTCTTGCCGGCTGGTTTGCGCGTGAAATGGGGCTTCCAATCGGTAATCATGCGTGC
>USCP01000004.1 GCA_900553245.1 uncultured Peptococcaceae bacterium | reverse complement strand
ACCACCTGCCGGCAGACAGGTGGTTGATATTTTTTAACGGCTTGTTCTAAAACAGGCCGCAAAAGCCATTTCATAGATTTCGCAAAAAAAGCGTGAAAAATGGCACGTATTTCTTTTTTAGGTATAAACCAGTCGCGCTTTCTATCTAACTTCCAAAAAAAGCGCTTTTTTTACGTCTCAGACGATAAACAGCCATTAACCATTGTCATTTTCTGACAGGTTAACCAGTTTCAACACGTCTTTGATGGATTCGACCGGTACAATCTCAAGGTCAGCATAAATAGCCTTGTCAATATCGTCAAGGTCGCGCATGTTGTCCTTCGGAATCAGCACCGTCTTAATACCGGCACGCCCTGCCGCCATAAGTTTTTCCTGCAAACCGCCGATGGCAGTCACTGCACCACGCAAAGACACCTCCCCAGTCATGGCAATGGTTGGGTCAATGCCTTTTTTAAGCACCAAGGACGCAATGGCCGTGGTCAAAGCGATGCCGGCAGACGGACCGTCCTTTGGCACCGCCCCATCCGGCACGTGAATGTGGAGGTCATTGTCTTTGAAAAGATCGCTTTGTTCCGGATAGAGGGCTTTCACCAGACTCATCGCAATATAAGCGCTCTCCTTCATCACCTCACCGAGCTTCCCGGTCAAAAGGAGCTTGCCACTGCCCTTGGTCAAGAGGGTTTCGATATAGAGAATATCCCCGCCGTATTGGGTCCAAGCAAGGCCTGTCACCACCCCCGGATAGGCTGTTTTCAAGACATGGTCGTGAAGGACCGGCTGCATATCGAGCCAATCGTGTAAGTCCGCCGGCGTTACCTCAAACGGTGCTTTTTCGCCCTTGGCAAGTTTCACCGCCGCATAACGGCAAAGGGCATCGATGCGTTTGCGGAGCCCACGCACGCCGGATTCCATCGTATAGTCTTCGATGACCGCACGTAAGGTGTCTTCAGGAATGACCAAATCCCCTTCCTCAAGACCATTTGTTTCAAGGGCCTTCTTCAAGAGATGCCCCTTGGCGATGGCGAGCTTATCATTCATTGTATAGCCACTAAATTCAATCACCTCCATACGGTTCAAAAGCGGCGCCGGAATGGTATCCGTCGAATTCGCAGTGCATACAAAAAATACATCGCTCAAATCATACGGCACATTCAAATAATGGTCTACAAAGTTGGCGTTTTGTTCCGGGTCCAAAACTTCCAAGAGGGCGCTGGCAGGGTCCCCGTTATAGGACGCACTGAGCTTGTCCACCTCATCTAAAACCATCACCGGATTGGACACCTCAACCTTGTGAATACCGTCAATAATACGCCCAGCCATGGCACCAATATAGGTACGACGATGCCCACGAATATCCGCCTCATCGCGCACCCCACCCAAGCTGACACGCACACATTCGCGGTCCAACGCGCGGGCAATGCTTTGACCCACCGAGGTTTTCCCAGTCCCCGGCGCTCCGACAAAAAGCAAAATAGAGCCCGCTTGACGCTTTTTCAACGCCATCACCGCAAGCTGCTGAATCACACGGTCCTTGACCTTTTTAAGGCCGTAGTGGTCCTCATTCAAAATTGCCTCTGCCTTAGCCACATCTACGTCCTTCGCTTCAGTTTTTTCCCAAGGCAAGGAAAGCAAATATTCCATATAATCGTAAAGCAGTGCATACTCATTGCCGCCACCGTTTTCCTGACGCAAACGGCGCAAAACCTTACGCGCCTCGGCCTTAGCAAGGTCATTCATCGGCAAAGCCTCGATTTTCTTTGCAAAGGCGTCCAAATCACTGCTATTTTCCGGATGCATCTCATCAAGCTCACGTTGCAACACATCAATTTGACGGCGTAAGGCTTGCTCCTTCATGCTCTGGTCATATTCCCATTGCTGGCTTTCCATGGCTTCGGCACTGGCCTTTGCCACCTCAATAAATTCATAGATGATTTGTTCCATCGCTTCCATGCGCCCACGTCTGCTGTCGTAGGTCAGAATGTTGTAGCGATCCTCATTGCGCGCCGTTAAATATGGCGATAAGCTGACCCCTGCTTCTTCAATGGTTTCAAAGCCGTCAATCATCGGCTCTACCTTTGCCGCCCAATCAAATTGCTTGGTAAAGTCCAACAGCACCTGCTTCATGTGGCTAAGACGCGCCACACGTTCGCCTTCCGGCACATCGTCAATATCCATTAAGGCACGATAGTCCAAAGTCATGGTCCCATCTTCAAACACCTTGATATTGCTCACCGTCACACGCGCATCGCTGCGAATAGTCACAAAGCCTTCATCGGAAATATCGGTAATGACCCCATGTACACCGATTTCAAAGAAATCCTCCGGCTGATACGCGTAGCGCGGCTTACGTTCTTGGGCAGTCAACATCACACATTCGCCGTCTAATTCCGGCGGACGCAAGGCAAATTCCTCAAACTCGGAAATTTTGACATAAATATTGACCCCCGGAAGAATCAACACATCGTATAAAGGTAGTACAAACATCTACAACACTCCTTTATTGAAATTGTTAGCCACTTCATTTATCGAGTGCTAACATCATTTTAAAAATAATACCCGTCGCCCCACGCTTGGCGCCACAGGCATTCCTACTATAACACTAAAATATTATCACGGGGTCCTTTCCTTGTCAATGCGACCACCTCACGCCCCAAAAATCGCCTATTATTCAGAAAATTAGAGCGCTCTTATAAAATTAGAGCGTTCTTGTATCTTCCATCATTTTCTGAGATTCCCTTCCCTTTCTACTATATCATAGAAGAAAACAGAGCGTTAGCGGATGGTCGGTCAATCTCGTTCACGCCGTTCCCTTCTTTTTCTCAGTGTAAAACATAGGTAACACCTTGCTCTTGTTAAAAATATAACATAGCAAATCATTATTATAAATCACTGTTTATTTTTTCTTCACAAAAACCATTGACTTCCAACCGCTTTCAATATATACTCTAATCAATCAGATTAAACATCACTCTGATATAAATCTGATGATGCAAAGAAGGTATTTTGCACCACTCCTTGCATTGCCCTTGATGCGTCCATGCCAACCATATGGATGCGTGAAGCGGACAATCGCGATTTGGCAAGAACGGCAATGAGATTACACGTTCTGCCACTAGAAAATCGCATTCATTTTAAACACCCGCGTGATACCGGCGCCCTCCCTGCCAAGAAGGCTCCATCCACGCTATCAGTGCCTATGACTTCTTGGCGGCAATCGCACTCACTGATGCCGCCGCACCAATGCGATGGCTCGATCGATTGATATCTCCCCAACGCGATTGCTCTGAAGTCATTTGGCCATTCATACACTGCTTCATCTCCTGCGGATCACCCGTTGCTATTCTCCTTCTTTCGCGAAGGCTTCAATCTCATGGGTAATCTCAATCGTTTCCGCGACCCGCTGATTCGCAGGGGTATAGAAGCATTAGTGAGTCATTAAACCGTATTGTGACGCGGTTTTACTCCAAACCTCTTTCAGACACTCTAGTAACACCCCGATTATTCAAACACTACAAAACAAATTTCAAAAACCTCTTTTGACAAAACAACCTTTTAAAAAAAATTATTCACACCTCAATGGGTTTACACTCGAACGTTAGAAAGCCAGCGCCCGCCAGCCTGCTTTCATGAACACGAGATTCAACCATCTACTAACAACCTACAAATCTACTACTCATCTAACAACTCAACTACAATAGATGCGCGTGCGCATCCCGCTAAAAAGCCCAACCGCCTCATCAACGGTTGGGCTTTTTGTTTGCATCACAAGCATCCGGCAGTGCCCTTGAAAGGTGCTGCATGCCTAAAATATACCTTTGAACGTGGAGGGTCTCTTTCTATCCCCCGTCCTTTGTAAAACAGCACCATCAAAAAAAGCCCTCTCCGCTTGGAGAGGGCTTCATATTTTTATTCGGTGACGATAACAACGCGACGGTTTGGTTCGTTGCCTTCACTGTAAGAAGTCACGCCTTTTTGTTTTTCAAGGGTGATATGAATGATACGACGTTCGGCCGCATTCATTGGGTTCAAGGTCACGCGACGATGGGTCTTGCGACACTTGTCTGCCATGCGAAGCGCGAGGGCTTCGAGTTTTTCCACTTGACGTTCGCGGTAATTTTCAACGTCAAAAATCACACCCTTGTGACTTTCGATATTGGCATTCACCACAAGACTCATCAAGAATTGAATGGCATTTAAAGTTTCGCCGTGACGGCCAATCAAAATACCGGCACGTTCACCGGATGCATCAAAGCGAATGGTGTTGTCTTCTTCGCTCACTTGCACCACAGCATCCACTTCAAGGGCATCAAAAATTGGGCCCAAGAACGCCAAGCCGATTTCTTCAGCGGTTTTACCGCCGTTTGCCGGCACATCATCGGAGAGCTTTTCAACGATGATTTCAGTCGGTGCTTCTTCCACAATGATGGTGGTTTCTTCTTCTTCAATAACAGCAGCTTCCGTCACTTCTTCGATAACCGGTGCTTTTTCTTCCACAACCGGTTGAGCAGGTGCTTCAACCACTGGTTTTTCTTCTTTTTTAGGTGCTTCGACCACTTCTTGGACGTCAGGCAGGTATTTGTTAACTTCGATAATGGCGTCTTTGCTACCCAAGCCAAAAATCCCGCGGCTTGGTTCTTGAATAACGGTATAGCCATTCTTTACAGCATCAATTTTCCAAATATCGGAGGCCTTTTTAATCGCTTCGTCAATGGTCTTTGCGGTGATTTTCATTTTTTCAATCATTTACAAAATTCCCCCCGGCAATATTGCCAAAGTTTAGGACCATGTCGGCTTATTTCTTTGGTGGATGATAGGTGGCATTGCTACCTTCCTTAGAAGGCGCATTGTATTTTGCTTCACGCTTTTTCTGCTTGTGTTCGTTTTTCAACTGTTGTTTGCTCTTCTTTTTAGAAGGGTTTTGACCGCGCTTTTGAGCAGCGATTCTTTCAGCTTCGCGTTCAGCGGCACGTTTTTCACGTGCTTCTTTGCGTTTTTCGAGTTCCTTTTTACGCAAGTGATTCATGAAGATTTGTTGGAAAATCATGAAGGTGGAAGTGGTAATCCAGTATAAGCACAACCCACTTGGGAAATTGAGTGCCATGAAGCCCATCATGACAGGCATCACATACATCATCATCTTCATGCTCATATTAGCAGGATTATCGGCATCCATGGTCGTGGAGCTCATTGCAAGCTTTTGTTGCAAGAACATCACCAAGCCCAATACAATCGCTAAAATGAAGTATGGGTCATTATTATTTAAGCTATCAATCCAGAAGAAAGATGCATGTTCGTTAAAGTTGTAGCCGCGGATGGCGTAGAACAACACGTACAAAATCGGCATCTGAATCAAGATTGGCAAGCAACCGGCAGCCGGTTTAACATTGTACTCTTGATAGAGCTTCATCATTTCTTCGCTTAGCTTTTCGCGATTGGTAGCGTATCTCTTTTGTAATTCTTGAAGCTCAGGTTGAATTTCTTGCATCCCGAGCATGGATTTCATCTGAATAATGGTAAGTGGTAATAACAAAATACGAACGATGATCCCCAAGATAATAATCGCTAATGCATAGCTAGGGAAACCAATAGTCGCTGTGAATTCATACAGCATGTGAATGAACCCACTCATAAAATTAACTAAAGTGCTCAAATGAGGCCTTCTGCTCTGGCAGAGAGGCGTTCACCTCCTAGAACCGAGTGATTTAAATGAATCAGGGTACCGGATCATAGCCACCTTTGGAGAATGGGTTGCAGCGCAAAATGCGCCAAAGGGCCAACGCACCGCCCTTTAGTGCTCCGTATTTTGTGATGGCTTCAATGGCGTAGGTCGAACAGGTCGGAATAAAACGACAAGTCGGTGCGCCTTTTAAGACAGATAGATATTGCTGGTAAAAGCGAATGGCGGCTAACATGCCGCGTTTAATGGGATTCATAAATACCGCTTCTTTCCGCAAGTTTCAAAAATTCTTTTTCCAGTTGATGATAATCGAGGTCGACAATCGCCTTTCTGGCGACCACCACCACATCAACCGCTTGAAAGCCCTCCCAGTGCAAACGCACAATTTCAGAAAGGCGTCTTTTATACAAATTTCTGACATGCGCCTTGCCAACAACCTTTTTTGAGAGAGAAAAGCCAAATCTAGCATGATCAAGGGAATTCTTTTTCACATATATGACCAGATAATGATTGGCCTTTGATTGTTTTTTACGATATATATGAGAAAATTCAGCTCTCTTTTTGATTCTTCGTGGCGAAGCAAGCATGTTTTCACATCCTTTTTTTGACAATAAAGATAAAAAAGGCCTAACGATGAAGGCCTTTCTATCTCAAGTGTCATAGACTATTACGCGCTGAGGACTTTTCTTCCTTTTGCTCTTCTTCTCTTCAAGACATTGCGACCGTTCTTGGAAAGCATTCTTCTACGGAAGCCGTGAACGCGTTTATGTTTCTTATTCTTTGGCTGATATGTGCGTTTCATATTCACACCTCCTGACCTAGTTTACATGCAAACCTAATACTACAATATTTTACCATGGTAGTCAATATTTTTTAAAGGTGATTATTTAATTTTTTGCATAAAATTTTTTCACGCCTTGATGGCTCAATATATAGTTATTAAGCGAAAATCAAAGGGCTATTTATGGCGGTTACTTTCTGTTTTTCGTAAAAAAGCCCCCTTTCAGATAACTATTTCGGTCATTTTCGGAACGATTTACGGCCGTTGCTTCTATATATGATGCGCGAAAGTGAATCAATGACCAGCCAAACGCCGCGATTTGGTAACAAAGCCGCCCTCGCCGCAGCTTCATCGTCGTCAGCATGCTACACTGTTATTTAATAAGTAGCTGCCCGTTGTCGTTCTGCTATCACTGTTGCCGTGCCACTTTCTCCAATGCCCGAAAGGATGATTGCTGTGTATTTTGCTCGTCGCTTTTTTTTAAATGTCTTAACCGAAGGCGCTGTCTCCGGTATCGTCCTTGTGCTTTTTTATATGCTTGTTCCCGAAGCCCTTGCCCAAGCACCGGCTTTGGCTGTCTTTTTGTGTCTCGTCCTTCTGCCGCTCGCCCTATGGATGAGCATAGCAGAGCAATCGCCTGCACTACCGGAAGCCGGTGAACGGTCAAGTTCGAATGATATGGCCGTTGTAGCAGACGAGGATGACGCCCTTCCGTTTTTTTAATCCCCGATTCTTTTTCGGACGCACGCCCATGGTGTGCGTCTTTTTTTATCCCCCCGATATCTAGTATCAACCAAAAATCCATAATAATGAAGGAAAAGACCGCGTCTTGTGCAAAACCCACAAGATATCCACAGAATTATCCACAGTTATCCGCACTTTTCCACAACAAAACTGTGGAAAAGTGCAAAAACAGCTTTTTCCGATAAAAACGGCATTTTTTTAAAGGGGCTGTTTATTTTTTGTGGAAAATCCCCTAAATGGGCTTTTTACCCCCTTTTTAAAAAAATTTTTCTTGTGGAAAACTTTTTTTATTCTCCTTTGGATATGTGGAAAACCATTCTCACATTCTCCACTGCCTACTAAAAGGGGTATCAATCAATTTTTCCCTGCCCTATATCTCCACATCCTCTTGTTGAAAACTCTGTGGAAAAGTCTATTTTTTATCCACACCCCTGTGTCTATAAAGGATGTCAAATTGATTTTTGTATGTTATTATGGAAGATAGGACAAAATAATAATGCACACTATCCACAACTTTTCCATCCAAAGGCTGTGGATAATGTGAATCAATAGATTCAACCTTGGAGGAACCATCATGGAACAACGTTATATGCAGGCTTGGCAAACTGCCATCATGAAAATGCAAGACGAGGTGAGTCCTTTTGTCTTTGATGCCTGGTATCGTGATTTGATGCCGATTGACTTTGTCGACCATCAATACGTTGTCGAAGTCAACAACGACACCATGCTCACCGGTCTTACCCAGCAGGGATTTGGGGATCCCTTACTCAAGTGGGTACGCATGGCCTTGGGCGAAGACGTGGACATTCACTTCCTCAACAGTGTGGATGCAGACATTTTTCGCAGCCGCGTGCAGGAATTGAATAGCAAAGCAAGCGAATCCACCCAATATTTGTTTGATAATATGGGCGATTCTTCCGGCCCTGCGCCACGCTTAGAGGTTTTGGACGGTCAAAAGCTACAGCCTAACTACACCTTTGAGACCTTCGTCATCGGTAAAAACAACGAACATTGCCGCGCCTTTTGTAAGGCCATTGCTGACGATATGTCCCGCGACCTGGATTGTCCAAAAACCATCAACCCCCTCTTTATCTACGGCAACTCCGGCTTGGGCAAGACCCATTTGATCAATGCCATTGCCTACCAAATTTTGCAGGCGCAGCCGGATGTGAAAATCAAGTTCACCACCTGCGAAAACTTTATGAACGAGTACATCTCCTCGATTTCATCCAACACCAATGCGGCCTTCCGCAGCAAATATCGCAATGTAGACATTCTGCTCATCGACGATATTCAATTTTTGACCGGTAAAGAAGGGACCCAGGAAGAGTTCTTCCATACCTTTGAACAGCTTAGAAACAACAACCGTCAAATTATTATCACCTCCGATAAGCTGCCACGCGAAATTCCGGATTTGGAGGAACGCTTGGTAACCCGCTTTGAAGGCGGTGTCTTGAGCGACATTCAAGTACCAAACCTAGAAACTCGTATTGCCATTTTGCAAAAAAAGGCAGAAATGGAAAACGCGCAGGTGGACAATCGCATCATTGAATACATCGTTGATAATGTGGATGTCAATATCCGTACCTTAGAAGGGGCGCTGCAAACCTTGATCAGCACCGCCCGCATCTCCAACCAACCGATTACCTTGGAGCTGGCAGAACGCACCATCAAAAATAAGGTGGCCCACGAAAAGCACATCACCGAAGACATTGTCATCACCAAGGTGTGCGAATACTACGGCCTTTCCCGTGACAAGATGATGGGCACCAGCCGCAAGAAGGAAGTCCTCTTGCCGCGTCAGGTTTCTATGTACTTCTGCCGCAGCCTGCTTTCGATGAGTTTGCCGGCGATTGGCAAACTGTTCAAGAAAGACCACAGCACCGTCTCCAATGCCATCGACAAAATTGAAGAGGGCTTGCAAAAGGATCCTCTCCTGCAAAGCGACATCCATAATATCCGCCGTGCCATCGAAGCCTGAGTCGCGGATGTATAGAACCTCTAAAAATATGCAGGGAAAAACGCTGTGTAAAACTTTAAACCATAAAATGATACAAAGCGACCTTTTCCCCTCCCTTTGGTAAAACTTTCATCGATTTATTGTGAATTCTGTGGAAAACCGTTAAAAATCCCATGAAATAAACCGATTTATCCACAAAGTTATCCACAACTCTGTGGATAATGTGGATAAATCCACAGAAATCCCCATTTACAATTGGGTAAAAAACAATGGACTTTTATCTTTTCCGAGTTTATTTGTCAGTTTTGAAAAAGCCCTTCATGATGCATATTATACAGTTACCGAATATTTATGCATTAAGTTTTGCCCAGACTTATGCCCGAAATCGTTTTCCACATGTGAATTCTTGGGGATAACAAAAAAGGCTTTGGATTGTTTGGAAAACCCGACCTCTGAATCCACAGGGTTTTAGACAGGCCGAACCCCGCTCCTATCAAGGCTTTGGGGCTATTATCAACGAATCCACAGGCCCTACTACTACTACTACTAAGTGTGTATTAATGAAGAAGAGGAAAGCACCATGAAATTTACAGCCATTAAAAACAACCTCACCAATGGCCTCAGCATCGTTCAACGCGCCTTGTCCGCGAAGAACGTACAGCCAATTTTGAGCGGCATTTACCTATCCGCTCGTGGTGGACACCTCACCATGGTTGCCACCGACACCATTGAAAATGCCGGTTTACGCATTCAGTGTACCGTGCCTGTTGATGTTATTGAAGAAGGCGATACCGTTGTGAGCGGCAAGGCCTTTCGCGATTTTGTCATGCGTTTGCCGGATACCCAGCTGATTTTTGACAACAATTCCCACAACGGGGAAGACAAGATGATCATTTCCTATGGAAAGAACCAAACCGAAATGCTCGGTTGGCCGGGCTATGAATTCCCAAAGGGTCCGGATTTGGAGCCCCTTCATAGTGTGAGCATTTCCGTGAGCACCTTGAGTGATTTGGTACGTCAAACCTCCTTTGCTGCAAGAAAGGAAGATTTGCGTCCGATTTTCACTGGTCTTTTGTTTGAAGTCGACGGCAACGACCTGACGGTGGTTGGGACCGACTCCTTCCGCTTGGCGATGATGCAGGATAAAGTGATCAACGACGCCGGCGATGCCTTTAATGTGGTGATTCCGGTACGTGCCTTGCAGGAAATCATTGCCATCGCTGAAGAGGATGCGGTGATTCATATGACCATCACCAAAAATCAAATTCTCTTTGATACCGACAATGTGCAGCTCATCAGCCAGCTTATTAAGGGGGAATTCCCACCTTATCGTGCAGCGCTGCCAAAATCTCACAGCACCCATTTTGACATTGAACGTACAGCCTTGAAGCAGTCCATCGACCGTGCCATTTTGTTTGGGCGTGACCGAGACGGCACGAGTGTGATTCGTATGCAGCTTGCAGGGGGCGTGCTTTCTATTAAGACGGCATCCGAACGCGGGCAGGTCAACGAAGAAATGGACATCTACATGGAAGGGGATAATGTCAATATCCTCTTTAATGCCAACTTCCTCACCGATGCCTTGATGAAGATGCACTATGATGAGTTGGACGTAGAAATGAGCGGCGATTTGGGGCCATGTGTGTTCCGTCCAAAGAATGACGAACGCTACATCTATTTGCTGCTGCCGTTGAGACAGTAAGATGATTTTAAAAGAATTGACCATAAAGGATTGGCGCAACTATGACGAGTTGCGCCTTTCCCTTTATCCGACGCTGAATATCTTTTTGGGGCCAAACGGTCAAGGAAAAACCAATTTGCTCGAGAGCATCTTTTATCTTTGCTACGGCAAGAATTTTCGTGGCAATAAGGACAAGGAGCTGGTGCATTGGAACCGTCAATATTTCCGATTGCAGGGGTTGTTTTCCTTGGATGAAAGTGCCCGTACCCATCACTTGGAAATTTACTATGATGCGGTGCATCGCAAGCGCTTGCGTTTAAACGGCGTCAAATACACAAGATTAAGTAAGCTGCCGACAAGGTTGGCGGCGGTGCTTTTTACGCCGGATGATTTGTCGATTATTAAGGGCGGCCCTGGGGAGCGGCGCCGTTTTATCGACCGTGAGTTGGAAGCCCTCTATTTGGACTACGACAGCACCCGCCACGCCTATGAGCGTGTTTGCGCCCAACGCAGTGAGCTGTTGCGAGACATTCGCCGCAGGCGCGCGCAAAAGGAGATGCTGGTGCCGTGGAACTTGCAGATGGTGGATGTCGGCGTGCAAATGATTCGCCGGCGCTTGAACCTCTTGGCGTTTTTGGTGCCGCAAGCCCGTAAGGTGCATGCCTTTCTCACCAAGGGCGTGGCCACCTTTGATGTCACCTATCAATCGAGTCTGGGGCCGATTTTGCACGAGGATGATGCCCATTTGAAGCAGCATTTTATGCAGCTCTTGGCAGAGCTTGAAGCCGAAGAAATTGCGCGAGGACAAAATCTGGTGGGACCGCATCGCGATGACTTGGTGTTTTACGAAAACGGCATTGACTTACGCACCTATGGCAGTCAAGGCCAACAGCGCCCCGCCATTTTATCGATGAAGATGGCTGCCATCGATGCCTACGAGCATGTGCTGGGGCAAAAGCCCCTTCTGCTTTTGGACGATGTCATGAGCGAGCTGGACTATGACCGTCAACGGGCGGTGATGGAAATCGTCATCAAAAAGAAAATCCAAACCTTTATTACCGGCACAGGGCTGGATTTTACCTTTAACAATTTCGGATACGATCCGATTTTTCATATCAAGGATGGCGACGTGAAGGGCGCTCAATAACCACTGCGAGGACGCGGTGGTTTTTTTTATTCCACAATATATAGAAAATAAGTGATTTTTTTGGCACGGCGAGGCAAGTCATCGGTGCTACAATGGGGTCAACAAGAAAGGGTGTGGATGCCATGGGGACGGAGGCACTTTTCATTGGCGCAACGCTGTGCGCGCTGATGGGTTATCAACAGTACATGGCCTGCCAAGGAAGAACGGTGACCGCTTCTCACAGAAGATAGACGGTGGGAATGATGGGCCACTTGTGTTTGGTTCTTTTATTAACGGGCGGTGTGTTGCAGCATGTCTTCACCGAGATGGGGATGTCTGTAATGGCGGTTGGATGGGTGCGTCCCTTGCTCCTCTTTATTCTGATGGCACCACTGGGCTTTTTTGTAGCGCACATCTGGCACAACTTCTCATCCCTAGAGGAAGTGGGTGCCGTTGGTTATCTTTTTGCACTCTTGGTAGAGTTTGCCCAGCTGCCGGTGGCAAGAAGCGTGGCTTTAGAAGATGTGTGTATGGGCACCTTGGGAACCTTGATGGGCTTTGTTTATTGGCAAGAGATTGGCCATTATCGCTATTATGGGCACGGCGCTGCGCGTACTGTGGCGTTCAGTCGTGTCGAACCGCTCATCTACGTGGTGATGGCCGTGTGTTGCAACTTTTTCTTTTACAATGGCCGCTTGTTTCTCTAGCGCCCGCACTTCCTATGCCTCCCGTTTCACCCGCGGGAGGTTTTTTTGTGGAGTGTTGCCATGGAAACGTCAATGATATGGGAAACATGCTATAATGAAGCCATCTATGAAGGGAGTGAGCGGGATGCTGGGACTCTTGTATTCTTTATTGATCACTTTTGTGCCGGTGGTCATTTACCGGCAGTGGATGCTTCGTAAAGGACGGGTGCTTACAAAAGAGCATCGCTTGTGGAGCGATGTTTTTGTGCTGTACCTTTGGCTGGTGCTTCTCGTAACCGGTGTCGGCTCGATTTGGGATGTTGTCGAAAAGGGTGGCGTGGTTGCAAGTGTGCGTGCTGCCAATTTTTCGTGGATGCCCTTTGCGCATGGCGTGATGATGACCTCGCTGCTTAATATCTTGCTCTTTGTGCCGTTGGGATTTTTGCTGCCACATATTTGGACAATCTGCCGCAACGGCCTCAAGGTGACCTTAACGGGCTATCTCTTTTCTGCGGCGATTGAGTTGGCACAAATTCCGACCAACCGCGCTGTGGATGTGGAGGATTTGCTGATGAACACCTTGGGCACCTTTCTTGGCTTCCTTTTTTGGAAGGGCGTTGGCAACTATCTCTTACAGGGGCACGTGACCAAGCGAGTTTTGCTCCTCAGTCGTCGTGAGCCGCTGGTGTATTTGTTGCTGACCTTTTTGATGCCGTTCTTTTTCTATAATTGGCGTTGGTTTATATGATTGGATGCCTTGTCCCCTCCGAGGTGCGGAGGGGATTTTTTTTGGCGAAAATGGGCAAAAAGGCGTTGTATTTGCTCGGAGGTCGTGATATAAATTAAAAAATCGCTGATTTTTGCAAATAGCAACGACGGTTTCTGTGATAAATTGTAAAAAAGCACGTTCTACAAGCGGAACGTGCTTTTTTGTTTGCTTAGGGGGTGATGTGCTGGAGGATTTTTCTCTGAGGGGATTTTATTGGGCTTAATTCACAGAAAAGTACGACCGAATAGAAAAAGACTTTTCCGCCCTAAAAATGCCCGTAAAATTGAAATATTTGCGTTGTTATGGTACACTTATAAACGATGAAAGATAGTCACAGGGTTGTCCGTTTGCAAGGAGACCCTGTTTATTTTGTTTGTTAGTTTCTCTATACAACTTTTTCTATACACAACGAAAGGAGACTCTCTGTGTCTGAAACCAAGGTTAGCGAAAAACAATACACCGGTGAACAGATTGAGGTCTTAGAGGGCCTTGAACCGGTTCGTGTGCGTCCGGGGATGTACATCGGGACCACCGACAGCGCCGGTTTGCACCATCTTGTCAACGAAATCGTCGATAACTCCATTGACGAAGCCCTTGCAGGCTATGGTAAGAAAATCGAGGTGACCATCGAAGCGGACAACTCCATCACCGTGCGTGACGAAGGCCGTGGGATTCCGGTGGATTTGCACCCTAAAATGAAAAAACCAACCCTCGAAGTGGTTATGACCGTACTCCACGCCGGCGGTAAATTCGGCGGTGGCGGCTACAAGGTGTCCGGCGGCTTGCACGGGGTTGGGATGAGTGTTGTAAACGCCCTTTCCAAGGAAATGAGTGCCGAAGTGCGTCGTGGCGGCAAGGTGTATCGCCAAACCTACGCCTACGGGAAGATCACCAGCGAAGTGACTGTGGTGGATACTTGTCCGGACAATGAAACCGGTACCATCATCCACTTTTTGCCGGATGAAACCATTTTCAAAGAAGGCACGGTCTACGACTTTAACGTGATTGCCAAGCGTTTGAGTGAGCTTTCCTTCTTGAACCGCGGCATCGATTTGACCCTCATCGACAAGCGTGAAGGTCAGGAAAAAACGGAGCAATTCTTGCATCCAAACGGCATTAGCGAATTTGTGCCGTACTTAAACCGCAACAAAAAGCCCCTTCATAAGGACGTCATCATTTTTGAAAAAGAAAAGGATGATGTGATTGTGGACGTGGCGATGCAGTTTACCGATGCCTACTCCGAAAATCTTTACAGCTATACCAACAACATCCATACCCACGAAGGTGGGACCCACGAGTTCGGTTTTAAGACCGCCCTTACCCGTTCCATCAACGAATACGCCCGCCGCATGAAGCTCCTCAAGGAAAAGGAAGACAACCTCCAAGGGGAAGACATTCGCGAAGGGCTTACTGCGGTCATCTCTGTGAAGGTGCCAAACCCACAGTTTGAAGGTCAAACCAAGACCAAGCTCGGTAACAGTGAAGTGCGTGGGATTGTGGATGTGATTACCGGCGAAGCGGTCAGCACCTATTTGGAAGAGCATCCAAGCGAAGCCAAGAAGATTGTTGAAAAATCCGTTAAAGCCGCTCGTGCTCGCGAAGCGGCACGCAAGGCGCGTGAAATGACACGCCGTAAAAACGCCCTCGAAAGCACCAGCCTGCCGGGGAAACTTGCCGATTGCTCGGTGAGCGATCCATCCTTCAGTGAACTCTTCATCGTCGAAGGGAATTCCGCAGGGGGCTCCGCGATTGACGGCCGTGACCGCCGTTATCAAGCGATTTTGCCGCTGCGTGGGAAAATCCTCAACGTTGAAAAAGCGCGTTTGGACCGTATTTTGTCCAGCGAAGAAATTCGTAACCTCATTACCGCCATTGGTACCGGCATTGGCGACCAATTTGATGTGACCAAGGCGCGCTATCATAAAATCATTATCATGACCGACGCCGACGTCGACGGGGCGCACATTCGTACGCTTCTGTTGACCTTACTCTATCGTTACATGCGTCCACTCATTGAAGCGGGCTATGTCTACATTGCCCAACCACCGCTTTACAGCGTCAAGCGCGGCAAAAAGAAACACTACCTCTACAACGATGAGGCCTTGCGTGAATTCCTCGCCGGCGAAGGCAAGGACATTGACACCGCAAAGGGCATCCAACGCTACAAAGGTCTTGGGGAAATGAACCCGGAAGAACTCTGGGAAACCACCATGAACAACGAAAACCGCATTCTTTTGCAAGTGGATTTGGAAGACGCCCTTTTGGCAGACGATGTCTTCTCCATCCTCATGGGTGAACGCGTTGAACCGCGCCGTGACTTTATCACTGCCAATGCTCGCTATGTAAACAATCTTGATATTTAAGGAGGACACATTTTATGGATAATAACTATACCCATGGCACCATTGAGCGCCGTAATATTGTCGATGAAATGAAGGAATCCTTTATCGACTACTCCATGAGCGTCATCACTGCTCGTGCGCTTCCGGATGTGCGTGACGGCTTAAAGCCGGTTCACCGCCGCATCCTCTACTCTATGTACAAAACCAACATGACCCCGGACAAGCCACATCGCAAGTCTGCTCACATCGTTGGGAACGTACTCGCAAATTACCACCCACACAGTGACGCTGCCGTGTACGAAACCATGGTACGTTTGGCACAACCGTTTAGCTTGCGCTATACCATGGTTGACGGTCAAGGGAACTTCGGGAACATCGACGGTTACCCTGCTGCGGCTCAACGTTACACCGAAGCCCGCATGACCCGATTGGCCCAAGAAATGCTCCGCGACATCGAAAAAGAAACCGTGGACCATGTGCCAACCTACGACGAATCCAGCGAAGAACCAACCGTCCTCCCTTGCCGCTTCCCAAATCTTTTGGTCAACGGCACCTCTGGGATTGCCGTTGGGATGGCAACCAACATGCCACCCCACAACTTGCGCGAAGTGACCGATGCCTTCACCGCCTTGATTGACGATCCGACCATTTCTGACGACAAGCTCGCAAGCCTCGTCAAAGCACCGGACTTCCCAACCGGCGGCATCACCATGGGCCTCAGCGGTGTGCGTGACGCCTACCTCACCGGTCGCGGTGCCATCACCGTGCGCGCTCGCACCAACATCGAAAAAATGGCCAACGGTAAGAGTCGCATCATCGTCACAGAAATCCCTTATCAAGTAAACAAAGCCCGCTTGGTAGAAAAAATTGCCGAACTCGTCAAGGAAAAGACCATTGACGGCATCACTGCATTGCGTGACGAATCCAACCGCGAAGGGATTCGGATCGTGATTGAATTGCGCCGTGATGTGAATCCACAGGTGGCATTGAACCAGCTCTTTAAGCACACCGCCTTGCAAAGCAACTTTAACGTTATTAACCTTGCCCTCGTTGACGGTGTGCCACGCATCCTCACCTTGCGTGAAATCATGGTCCACTACCTCGACCACCAAGAAGACGTCATCGTGCGCCGTACCCGCTACGACCTTCGCAAGGCCGAAGAACGCGCCCATATCGTAGAAGGCTTAAAGATTGCTGTGGACAACATCGACGAAGTCATCGCCATCATTCGCTCCTCCTACGACGACGCCGAATCCAAGGCGCGCTTGGGCGAACGCTTTGGCATGAGCGACCGTCAAGCACAAGCCGTCATCGAAATGCAATTGCGCCGCCTCCAAGGCTTGAACGTTGAAAAACTCGAAGCCGAATTGGCAGAATTGCTCGCACGCATCGCTGAATACAAAGCCATCCTTGCCGATGAAAGCAAGGTCATGGAAATCATCCGCAACGAAATGAATGAAATCGCTGCCAAGTTTGGCGACGAACGTCGTACCGAAATCTCCTTTAGCAAGGACGACATCAACGTGGAAGACCTTATTGCCGAAGAAGACATGGTCATCACCATCAGCCACGCCGGCTACATCAAGCGCATGCCGATGGACAGCTACCGCAATCAAAAACGCGGCGGGCGTGGCGTCAATGCGACCAAGATGAAAGACGACGACTTTATCGAAAATATCTTCATCACCACCACCCACCACACCATGAACTTCTTCACCAACCGTGGGCGCCTCCTGAAGCTCAAAACCTTTGAAATTCCGGAAAGCAATCGCGGCGGTCGTGGCACAGCCATGATCAACCTCTTGAAGCTCGGCAAGGGTGAAAAAGTCACCACCGTGCTTCCGTTGCGCGAACGTGAAGAACAAGGCTTCCTCACCTGCGTGACTGCCAAGGGGATGATCAAGAAAACCGTCCTCAGCGAATACCAAACCTCTCGCAACGACGGCATCAAAGCCATCAACCTCCACGACGGTGACGAACTCATCGACGTGCGCATCACCTCCGGTGAGGACGAACTCATCCTCGTAGGCAAGAGCGGCAACGCCATCCGCTTCAACGAAAACGATGTC
Source organism: uncultured Peptococcaceae bacterium (assembly GCA_900553245.1). GTDB lineage: Bacteria > Bacillota > Peptococcia > Peptococcales > Peptococcaceae > UMGS1590. The sequence continues at coordinate 7,669 of USCP01000004.1, read as the reverse complement.
AACCCAACCGGACGCAGCACCGCCGGCGTACGCGCCATGCGCTTAGCTGAAGACGACGTCGTTGTGGCACTCGGACTCGTGAAAGAAGAAAGTGACCTCTTTGTTATCAGTGAAAACGGCTACGGCAAACGCACCGACCTGACGGAATACCACACCCAAACCCGCGGAGGCAAGGGCGTGACCACCCTCAAAGTCAGCGAAAAAACCGGCCAAGTCGCCAGCGCTCAAATCGTGCGCGGCAACGAAGAAATCATGGTCATCAGCCGTGAAGGCACCCTCATTCGCACCTCCGTCGGCGACATCTCCACCCTCGGACGCGCCACCCAAGGGGTCAAAATCATGAAACTTGACGACGGTGACGCCGTCATCGCCACCGCACGTTTTGTAGACGATAACAACGAATGAAGATGAAATACCAACATCAAAAGAATCTGCTCCCAACGGAGGGGATTCTTTTTTTATTGCCATAAATAATGCCTAATAACGTATAAAACATAGTCTTAATGGCTATTCTGTCTTTTTTTGAATATTTTTAGTCGCTTTTTTACATCTTTATAGAAATGTTGATATTGTTGTGTTATCATAAATTGAACGAAAAGGTCATACTATAAAATGACGCAAATCAATCGATTGAGGTGATAAACAATGTCTATAGGCAAACGTTTGGAAGAATTGATCAATTATCGCAATACAAACGTGAACCGTGTCGCAAGAGAAGCAGGCATCAGCCCGCAAACCATCTACGGGATCATTAAAAGAGACAACACCAAGGTAGACATCAATATTCTCATGGCCCTCGCCAAGGAATTGAATGTCACCTTAGACTTCTTCAGCGGTGGTCCGCTCAACGTTGATGAAGTGGACGTAGAAACCTTTGTTAGCCGTTATCGCCAACTCGATGCTTACGGCAAAAAGGTCGTACAAAGCCTCATCACCCTCGAGCTCGAACGTATTGAAGAAGAAAAAGCCGAATAATCTCTTTTATATAGCGTGGAAAAATTAAAGAAGAGATCATCCGAAACAAAAAAACACTCCGACCCATCGGAGTGTTTTTTTTGTGCGATAAAAGAAGGCGAAAGACAGTACATTGCTTGTGTGGTGCTGAATATGATAGCAAGTGATAGTTGAAAGGCAGCGAGGTCTCCCTCCACCCCGGATTTTTCAGGGGGAGGCTTTGAGTGGGGACCGAGAAACTGGAACAAAAACGCCGTCCCCTTTGGGGGACGGTGCCCGGTTTGCCCGGGCGGAAGGGGGGAGCTCGCTTGCAACATAGAAAAGCCCGACATACTTGTTTCCATTCCTAACACCGAAAGGCGCATACAAAAAAATTCCATAATGGCATATATTCAGCCTATTTTTTTTTTTTTTCGTTTGTGGCATAATATTTTTGTTATAAATCAGCCATTTGATCTGTGAAATGGCTGGGAAGCTATGTGTAAAGGAAAGGATGAACACGAATGAAGAAGAAATTGTTGGCAAGTCTGCTGACTGTTTCCATGATGCTGACCATGGTCACCCCTGTTATGGCAGCACCGGTGACAAATGCCGAATCTGATGTGGCAGTATTCGCTGGCGAAGGGCCGAAAGCAGACACCAGTTGGTATGAGAATCACGAGAATGATTCTCAATTTACCATCGACACTGCGCAAGAATTGGCAGGGTTGGCACAGTTGGTTAATGGTGGGAACAACTTTGCAGGGAAAACTATTATTTTAGGCGACAATATTGATTTATCTAGCTATACCAATTGGGAGCCGATTGGGAATAGTAATAAACCATTTAGTGGAACTTTTGATGGGCAAAAGCATACCATCAGAAATTTAACTGCTATCTATCCGGGGAAAAGTGACATCGGCTTATTTGGCTTTACCACAAATGGCGAGGTGAAAAATTTTACCTTGGAAAATGCCAAGGTTCAAGGATATTTAGATGTTGGTGCGGTCGCAGGGACCCCATATACTTCTAAATATACTGATATCACTGTCAAAGGCCTTATTCAAGTAGATGGCTACGCTTATGTCGGCGGTGCTTTTGGCAAGAACGCCTATGCGAATATCACCAATGTGAACGTATTGGGTGCCGATGGCAGCTATGTTAAGGCTGACAGTGAAGGATATCGCACCTATGTCGGCGGTTTGGTCGGCTTTATGGGTGAAGGCGGTCATAAGGTTTCAGGCTGTAACGTGAATATTGATGTTAGCGGGTCTACCTGTGATGTCGGCGGCATTCTCGGTATTCTCCATTATGGGAATACCTTGGAAAATTGCACTTATGAAGGCAATTTGAAGATGACCAATCCGGATATAGGTTCAAGCGATGATAATGAGTTTGGTGCATTGGTTGGTACTGTGCATACCGCTGGTGGTGCTACGACTACTACAACCATGCAGAATTGCACCGCAACCGTGCATTCTGCTATTTTGGGCGACAAGGATGTGACCAATTCCATCACTCCTCACGGTGATTTTTACGAGGATAATATTGGTGCGTCGAATATATCTGTTAGTGCTACAGTGAACAATAAAACATATCAGATCGTCAACAATGCTGCAAAAGTTGGAAATACCGAGTACAAAACATTAGCTGATGCTATTGATAACAATGTCTCTGGAAATATTACTTTATTGGGAAATGTCACCGAAAATGTGATTGTTCCTCAAGGTAAGACTTTTACTCTCGATTTGAACGGTAAAACTTTGAGTGCTAAAGAACAGGCGACCTCAGCTATTGTTGTAAATGGCGGGAATTTGACTGTAACCGACAGCACCGCGGGTCAACCAGTGGTTGGCGACGATCACAAAACTGTCACCTACCCAGGTTTCGGTGTGATTCAAACCACCACTGCTGATGTAGTGACCGTTGCTAACGGTGGGACCTTAAATGTTAAAGGTGGTACCTTTAAAACTGAAAAGGGCAGTGGCCTTTTTGTAGTAGGTGATAAAACCGGCAAGAATACTATTGCTTCCACCATCAATATGACGGATGGTTATGTAGAAGCTCAAGAATACGGCATCGGTGTTATTGGGAAGGGTGCGACCTTGACCATGGACGGTGGCGTTGTAAAATCCCGCGATAATGGCGCAGTGGCTGGGAATGGTACCGTTAAAGAAGGTGAAAACCAAGGTGGTACCACTATTACTATCAATGGTGGGACATTGATTGGTGAAATCCAAAGTGCCGGGTATGTGGCGTGTGGGATTTATCATCCACAAGAAGGGATTCTCACTGTAAACGGTGGGAATATCTATGTACATAATGGTGCAGGGATTCTTGCGCGTAGCGGTGCGGCAACCATTAACAATGTGAACATTGTGACCACCGGCAATACCAAGGGTTATGTTGGTGATAATAAGAATCAAGTTCCATCCAGTGCGGTTGTTGTCGACGAAGCAGCCAATTATCCAGGTGGTGGTCTCGATACCGACATCAAAGGTGGGAACTTTGTTTCTGCAGAAGGCGTTTCTAACGTGACCTTAGTTGGTCAAACCAACGATAAATTAACCGTATCCGGCGGGGAGTTCTCTGCACCGGTGCCAAAAGATAATTTGGACGACGCCCTTAAAATTGAAGTAAAAGACCCACAAGATAAAGATACGCCATACAGCTACTACCCATCAGTGGAAGAAGCACTTAAAAATGAACAAGGCGATCAGCTTGAAATGAAGGATATTACTGTAACAGATCAAGCTCAAACCTGTATTGTTACTTTGGAAGATGGCAGTGCTGAAAGTAAAGTGACGCTTAATAAAGACAGCGTTTTCAAACTCCCTAGCCTTGAACGTGAAGGCTATACCTTTATTGGCTGGAAAGATGCCAACGGCAATGTTCATCAAGCTGGCAAAGAAGTAACCGTTACCGAAGATATTACCTTCACTGCTGTATGGGAATCTAATTCCACCGGTGGTGGCACTGTAGTAAAACGCTACGACATCACCCTCGCTGACACCGACAACGGTACCATCACAGCAACCCACAAGCGTGCAAGCAAGAACAGCACTGTGACCATCACTGCGACCCCTGATGAAGGCTATGTCGTTGATGCGGTGACCGTGACTGAAAAGGACGGCGACAAGGTAGAAGTCACCAAGAAGGATGACAACAAGTACACCTTCAAAATGCCTGCAAGCGATGTCACTGTTAAAGCAACCTTCAAGGTGGCACCAACCGAACCGGAACAACCATCCGGTTTGCCATTCACTGACGTGGCAAAGGATGCCTGGTACTTCCCGGCAGTTGAATACGTCTTCAACAACGGCCTTATGAACGGTACCACCGCCACCACCTTTGCACCAAACGTGGAACTCAACCGTGCCATGATGGCAGCGGTTCTCTACAACATGGAAGGTGGCCCTGCTTGTGACAAGAGTGGTCTCTTCTCTGATGTGGCTGACGGCAAATGGTACACCGATGCTGTAAACTGGGCTGCAAGCAACAACATCGTAAGCGGTATGCCTGACGGCACCTACGCGCCGGATCAAGCCCTCACCCGCGAACAAATGGCGAGCATCCTCTACCGCTATGCCGAATACAAAGGCATTGACGTTAGTGCTCGTGCCGACCTCAGTACCTTCACCGACGGCACCACCGTTAGCCCATGGGCACAAGACGTGGTCCAATGGGCAGTGGCTGAAAAACTCATGAGCGGCAACGGCAACGAACTCCAACCAAAAGGCACCGCAACTCGTGCCCAAGTTGCCACCGTTCTCATGAACTACTGTGAAAACGTGGCAAAGTAAGTTGGACTTGAAATGAATATGACGCACCCCTCGGGGTGCGTTTTTTTGTGGGGTGTATTTTCCGTGTGTGCAAGATTGAAAGGCAGTCTAGGTAGTAAACGAGTCTCTATCACCCATCGCTCACGCGGTCCCCTCTCCTCGGATCCTTCGGAGGAGGCTTTGAGAGGGTGATTGCTTGTGAGAGATGGGTGCCTATTGTAGCAGGGTGGTGTCAATTATGGTGCTTCATGCGTAGGCGAGTGCTATTAGCAAGGCAGCGAAGCCCCCTACCACCGCTCACGCGGTCCCCCTCCCACCGGAGCCTTCGTGGGGAGGCTTTTTTGCACGTGCTATGCTTGTGCGGTGGTGGCTGGTTCTTTATATGCGTGGGGTTGTGTGGTACACTAGGGAGAGAAAATTTACGAGAAAAGAGGAATGACTATGAGCGTCACTGATACCATTGCTGCGATTATTACGGCGCCGGGGCGTGCTGCTGTTGGGATCATCCGTTTGAGTGGTCCGGAGGCGCTGGCGATTGCCAAGCGTTTGTATGATGGGGCGGCGGATTTAAGTACGGCGGCGAGTCACACGATTCATTACGGTTGGGTGTGGGACGCGGCGCATGAGAAGCGTGTGGATGAGGCGCTCTTTTTGCTGATGCGCGGGCCGAAGAGCTACACCGGCGAGGATGTGGTAGAAATCCAATGTCACGGTGGGCACACCTCTACCCAAGAGATTTTGCGTTTGTGCTTGGTGTGCGGGGCACGTCTGGCGGATGAGGGCGAGTTTACCAAGCGCGCCTTTATCAATGGCAAGCTGGATCTCACCCGTGCCGAGGCGATTATGGATATTGTCGATGCCAAGAGCGAGGCAGCGCTTTCTCAAGCGGTGGCGCAAAAGAGTGGCGTTCTCGAAGGGCGTATTCGCGATGCCCGCGAGGCAGTGTTGGAGTTGGTGGCCTTTATCCAAGCAGATTTGGATTATCCGGAGGATGATATTGAGCGTTTGACCGATGAGGAATTGGCAAGCCGAGTGCGTGCAGTGCAAGGCGATATGGATGCCTTGATTGCCGGCGCTGAGCGTGGGCGCATTACCCGCGATGGCATCAAGATGGTGATTGCCGGTAAACCAAATGTGGGCAAGTCGAGTTTGCTCAATGCCCTTTTGGGGCGTGACCGTGCGATTGTCACGGATATTGCAGGCACGACCCGCGATGTGGTGACGGAGCATCTCACGATTGGTGGGGTGCCGGTGGAAATTCTCGATACGGCTGGGATTCGCGAAACGGCGGATACCATCGAAGCGATTGGCGTAGAGCGCGCCAAGGCGGCGAGTCAAGCGGCGGACTTGGTCCTTTATGTGGTGGATGCAAGCCGTGGTTTGGATGCGGATGATGAGGCGTTTTTAAGAGCGCTCGAAGGTAAGGCATGCTTGCTTGTGGTGAATAAGAGCGATTTAAACGATACCATGGCAGTGCCGGAGGCATTTGCTGACAAGCATGTGCGTATTTCCGCCAAGGAGGTGGAAGGCATCGAGGCATTGGAGCAGTCAATTTTGTCTGTGATTCTCCATGATAAAACTGTGGGCACCGGTGATACGGCGGTGGTGAGCAATGCCCGTCATATTGCCCTCTTGGAACGCTGCGCGGCCGACCTTATGAGTTTCTTGGATGGCCTTGATATGGGTATGAGCAAGGATATTCTTGTGATTGATTTGCAAAATGCTTGGGAAAATCTTGGCCTGATCACTGGGGATACAGCGAGTGAGGATTTGATTGATACGATCTTCTCAAAATTCTGTTTAGGAAAATAGGAGCACTTTTATTATGAATAAAATATATGATTATCCGACCCACTATGATGTGATTGTGGGGGGCGGTGGCCATGCCGGCTGTGAAGCGGCGTTGGCCTGTGCCAAGATGGGGCATCAAACCCTGCTTTGCACGATTAGCTTGGACCATATCGCCCTTCTTCCTTGCAATCCATCCATCGGTGGGCCTGCAAAGGCGCATTTAGTGCGTGAGTTGGATGCGATGGGCGGCAGCATGGGTGAGGTTGCGGACGAATGTTTGATTCAAATGCGTGTGTTGAATACGTCCAAGGGGCCGGTGTTTCATCCCATGCGTGCACAGATGGACAAGGAATTGTATCGTCAGACGATGACCAAGCGTCTGGAGCATACCGACAATCTTACGGTGAAGCAATTGATCGCCGAAGAATTGTTGATTGAGGACGGTGCGGTGTGTGGGGTGATGGACCATACCGGCATTGCCTATTACGGCAAGCGTGTGATTCTTTGTACCGGCACTTACCTAAAGAGCCGCATCATCATCGGTGAATATAGCGAAAATGCCGGTCCGCAAGGGCAGCTGCCTGCCAATAAGCTCTCCGAAAGCCTGCGTGAGGTGGGCTTTAATGTGGTGCGCTTCAAAACCGGCACACCGGCGCGTGTGGATGTGCGCAGTGTGGATTTTTCAAAGATGGAAGAACAACCAAGCGACGCCAACGACAAGCATTTCTCTTTCTGGCATGACAGCGATTTTGAAAACGGCTTGGATAAAATCAGTTGCCACTTGACCTATACCAATGAAACGACCCATGGCATCATCCGTGCCAATTTGGACCGCTCCCCCCTCTATTCCGGTTTTATCGAAGGGACCGGTCCGCGCTACTGCCCATCCATTGAGGATAAGGTGGTGCGCTTTAGCGACAAGAGTCGCCATCAGCTTTTTGTGGAACCTGAAGGGCTCAATACGACCGAGTTGTATGTGCAAGGCTTTTCTTCCAGCTTGCCGATGGACGTGCAGTTGGAGATGATTCATACCCTGCCTGGGCTTGAACAGTGCGAGGTGATGCGTCCTGCTTACGCCATCGAGTATGATTTGATTGACCCTCTCGAATTGCGCCCAAGCCTTGAAACCAAGCGTGTGAGCGGGCTTTTCTGCGCAGGGCAAA
>USCP01000003.1 GCA_900553245.1 uncultured Peptococcaceae bacterium | reverse complement strand
TCGCCATCAACCGTTGACCGAGGTCAACGGTTTTTTTATCTCAACGATTTTGTCATAAATAAAAAGGCGCGGAGTACGTACTCTGCGCCTTTTTTCTATTGTAGGATTATTTTTTTTTGTTTTTGCTTTACAGGCAAGGTGACATGGAAGGTGATGCCATTGTTGTCGTTGTAGGCGGTGATGTTGCCTTGATGGTATTGACAAATGCTTTCTGCGATGGCAAGCCCCAGCCCGTAGCCACCGGTTTCACGGGTGCGGGATTGATCGGCACGGTAAAAACGTTCAAACAGATGGCTGAGGGTGTCCTTGCTGAGTGGCTCACTGTTGTTATGAACGGTGAGGTGAATTTTTTTATCTTGTTGATAGAGGTTTACCGTAATAATGCTATTTGGAGGCGCATATTTACAAGCGTTATCAAGAAGAATGTTAATGAGCTCTTGGAGTTGGGCGGTGTCGCCGGATAGCGTCAAATTGGGCGTTATATTTTCTTCCATATAACAGTCGTGCTCTAGGGCGACTGCTTCGAAGCTGAGGATGCTGCCGGTGACAAGGTCGCTTAGGGCGATGGCATTGGTGGCAGGCAGTATCTCTTCTCGGGCGTCGTTTCGTGCCAAGATGAGCATATTCGCAACAAGTTTTTTCATTCGCAGGGCTTCTTGGTTGGCGCTGTCAATCCAACGACCCTGGTCGCTGATGGATTCGTTGGGGTGACTTTTTAAGATGTGCATATTGGCGAGAATGACGGTGAGCGGCGTTTTTAACTCATGAGAAGCATCGGCAATAAATTGTCGTTGTTGTTGCCACGCTTCTTCCACCGGTCGAAAGGCCCAGAGCGAAAGTCGCCATATAACAATAAGAAAGAGACTCCAAGCAACAATAAAGCCGCTTAAACAAGCAAGGAGCAGATTGATTTGAGAGGCGGTTTCCGGTGCGCGATCTACGAAGGCAATTTTAGTGCCTTCGGGTGTTTCTCGAACCAAAAAGGAGAGTTTGTAGGTTGGGAGATTGCCCTCGGTACGACCAGATTCAAGGACTTCCTTGGCCAGCTTATGGGCGCTCGCATCGGAGGTATTCATGTTACGGGAAAATAGAAGATTGGAGGTTTCGGTTTCTTTGTCCCATAGCACTACAATCTCAGGGAGTGCGCGGGCGGCTTTTTGTGCTTGTGCATCAAGGGTTGAATTCGTTGTAGGTGGCGGTGGTTCATTTGTGGTGGCTGTGTCATCTTGGTCAATCTGGAGTTGAGTTTGTCGATTGGCGTCTTGAAAACGATCGGTTTGCGTAGACAACGGGTCGATGAACTGGTTCATCGGATTGGTAGAATGTACCAACATGTTAAGTGCTTCTGTTGCAATGAGGTTGTTGTGTCGGACATTGCCACCGATGATGAGTGCAAAGATGAGTAGGAGCAGGGTGGTAATTGTCACCATGTTAATGATGATGAATCGGCGTCTCAGCGGTTTCAAACGAGTCATGTGTCTGCAACCTCCAGCCGATAACCGATGCGACGCAGAGTGGTAATTTTGACGTGAGAGTCTAAGAAACGGAGTTTCTTGCGTAAAAATGAGATATATACTTCGACATTGTTTTACACAGCATCGGAACTACTGCCCCAGACATTGACAATAAGGGTTTCTTTGCTGACGGTCATGCTTGGATATTGCATCAGCTGCTTCATGATGGCAAATTCTTTGTAACTAAGGTGAACAGTCTTATTTGCGCAAGAGAGTTCGGCTTGGTCGAGGTTTAAGGTCAAATCACCAAAAGACAGTTCTTCCAACACCACTTCGCCTACTCGACGTGTTAAGGCGCGAACGCGCGCAAAGAGTTCGTTGTAATCAAAGGGCTTGGTCATATAATCGTCTGCGCCGCAATCTAAACCTGTGATTTTGTCGCAAGTGGCTTCGCGGACGGTGAGCATGAGGACGGGGGTGGATTGCTTTTGTTGGCGCAAGGCCTTGACGACGTCGAAGCCGTTCATCAATGGTAACATGACATCAAGGATAATTAGCGCGTAGTCGCCTATTAAGGCAAAGTCTAAACCGCTTTTGCCGTCGTAAACAGCATCGACATCGTAATGTTGGTCGCGTAGCAGTTGGGCGATGGCATCGGCAAGGGGCTTTTCGTCTTCCACAATGAGAATACGCATAGCAGGGCCTCCTTTTATTCGAAATAATTGAGAATTGATAGGACATATTTAGTATAGCAAATAAATCTTAAATAAAGATTAAAAAAGGAGGGCACATTGTTAACTTCTTTATATGAAATAGAATGCGTGCTATGAATTGTTAAAAGTCTGTGAATGGCCGGAAAACGTAATGCAATTCACGGGGTGATGTTGTACAATGCTATTAAGTGTATGAACTGAGAAAGGAGTTTGCCTCGTGACAAATATCTTGTCGAGTGTATTGGCAAATTCTCCGGGTACCATCCTCTTTATCAATGTGCTGGATATTCTTATTATTGCTTTTGCAATTTATAAGATTTTGGAGCTCATGCAGGGGACGCGTGCCATGCCCTTGGTAAAGGGGATTGCCATACTTTTAATTTTTTCAGTGGTTAGTGAGGCCGTGGGCCTTTCTACTGTTAATTGGGTATTGGTGCAATTGCAAAAGGTGTTTATTATTGCGATTCCTATTGTTTTTGCGCCGGAGTTGCGCCGTGCCTTAGAAAAGCTGGGGAACGGTTCCTTTATTATGCGTAATCGTCGTAGCAGTGACAATGATGTAGTGACCAATCAGGTGTTGGAAATCGTCAACTGCATGGCAGCTTGTAGCTCGACGCGTACTGGGGTTTTAATAGCGATTACCCGAGAGAACGGTCTGCGCGAGTATGTCAGCACTGGGATTTCTATTCATGGTGATTTGTCGGCGGCACTGTTAAAGAATATTTTTGTTGTGAACACCCCTTTGCACGATGGTGCGGTGGTGATTACCGACAACCAAATTGTGGCTGCAAGTTGTTTTTTGCCACTTTCCGAAAACAAGAATATTTCAATGAAGCTCGGCACCCGTCATCGTGCGGCCATTGGGCTTTCTGAGGTTAGCGATGCAGTTGTGGCAGTTGTGAGCGAAGAAACCGGTGCCATGAGTATCGCAGAGGGTGGGCATTTACACTATGATTTAAGTCGCGAGTCGTTGATAAATGAAATGACCTCGCTTCTTAAAGTGCCCGAGACCCCATCGTTGATTGGACGTATAAAGAAGGTGTTTGGCGTATGAAATTAACAGAAAACAATCGTGCGCTCAAGCTTGTGGCTCTCGCAATTGCGATTGTGCTGTGGCTGTATGTAGGGATTGAACAAGACCCGATTTCACAGCGCACTTATAATGTACCGATTACGGTGGAAAATCTCAGTGCCGATAAGGTTGCAACCGTGTCAAAGGAACGTGTCAATGTCAAGGTGATGGGACGAGAAACCCGTTTGGACGGCATTACCTCAGAGGATTTTAAAGCCTATGTGGATTTGAGTGATGCAAAAACCGGCGATAGTGAAGCGGAAGTTCATGTATCATTGCCTAATGAGGTGTATTTTGCAAAATTGGACCCAAGTCACGTCAATGTCTATGTGGAACAACGTGAAGGGGAAACCATGAATGTGGATATTGTCCGCACAGGGATGCTCCCTGATGGGATTACAATTGAGGATATGAGTGTAGAACCTCAAAACGTGTTTGTTTCCGGTAATGAGGATGCATTAGCTATGGTGGCAAAAGTCGGTGTAGCTGTTGAACTGGATGATATATATTCCGATAGCAAAAAGGATGTGCCGGTTCAATTGTATGACTATGAAGGTAATATCATCGAGCAGGGTGAACTCAAGGTTTATCCTGAGCAGGTGACTTTAAATATCAAGGTGAATGAAGCGGATATTCAAAAATCTGTGCCAATTCAGGCAGAATTGGTTGGTAGCTTATCAGAAGGGGTGCAGGTTGACAGCGTTACTGTGGATCCGCAAACAGCTATGGTAGAAGGCTTGCCAAAAGACCTTGCGAAGATTACCGAAATAAAAACAGAACCGATTGACCTATCAGGAATCAAAGAAACCACTTCCTTTACGGTGAAGCTTGTGGGCAAACAGTTGCGTGATGTACAAAAAGTCACAGTGACGGTCAATGTGTCCGAACAAGCTGAGGATGACGTTGACGGAAAAGTGTATACGAAGGTCGTACCTATTGCCATTACCGGCGCGGCGGCAGATCGTGTGACCGCAAGTGATTTACTGGCAGAGGTGACCTACCATATGCAGCCGGGCTATGCAGATACAGGTGACAACCTTACCGCTTTTGTGCAGGTGGATGAAGCGCCTGAAAGTAGCATAACGGTGGATGTGCAATTTGGCGTGATTGAGGGTTTGGTGATTGATTCTGTGACACCAAGCACTATTACGCTCAACTTGATGAATTAAGGAGTAAGATTATGGCTAATTTATTTGGAACAGATGGCGTGCGTGGCAAAGCAGGCGTGGTATTGACCGCTGAGCTTGCCTTAAAATTAGGGCAAGCAGCCGGGCAGGCCTTTATTAAAGCAAATGGTGGTAAAAGTGGCATTGTTGTTATTGGGCGAGATACCCGTATTTCCGGGCAGATGCTGGAAGCTGCGTTGACGGCGGGCTTGACCTCTGTTGGGGTAAACGTGGTGAGTGCAGGTGTGATTCCAACACCGGCGGTGGCATTCTTTGTGCGCACCTACAACGCGTTGCGCCACTACAACGCAATGGCCGGTGCGGTTATTTCTGCCAGCCACAATCCTTATCAAGACAATGGGATTAAATTCTTCAGCGCTAGCGGTGAAAAAATCAGTGATGACACTCAAAGTTTCATCGAACGTGTTCTTCAAGGTGAAGCGGATATTGAAGAGGCAACCGGACTTGCGGTAGGCACTGTGAGCATTGAACATGATGCCATTAGATATTATAAAGAATTCCTGATGGAGCTATTGTGCAGCAACGGTGCCAATGTGCACGCAGTGGTTGACTGTGCCAACGGTGCGGCAAGTAGCCTTGCGGAAGAAGTCTTTGTCAAATCCGGCGTCAAGGTAACCATGATGGGCGATAAACCGGATGGTGTTAACATCAACGTGGATTGCGGCTCTACTCATTTAGAAGCCTTGCAACAGAAGGTATTGCGTGAAGGCGCTGATGTTGGCTTGGCCTTTGACGGTGATGCCGATCGCTTCCTTGCGGTGGATGAACGTGGGGATGTCATTGATGGTGATAAGCTGATGGCCATTTTCGCCCTTGCTCTAAAAAAGGAAAATCGCTTGGCAAACAATCAATTGGTAGTGACAGTGATGAGTAACTTGGGGCTTAAACTTGCCATGAGAGATGCAGATATTGAAATCATTGAAACCAAGGTGGGCGACCGTTATGTTAACGAAGGCATGCAACAATCCGGTGCTATTTTGGGTGGTGAACAATCCGGGCATATCATTTTCAGAGATTACAACAGTACCGGCGATGGGATGATTAGTGCTATTATGCTTTTGAATGTGATGTGTCATTATGGAAAAAGTGCACGCGAATTGGCGCAAGTGATGACCAGTTTGCCACAGGTGTTGGTGAACGTGCCGGTACGCACAAAAGACGGTTGGGGCAAACAGCCTGCGATTATGGCGGCTATTGATGAAGCCAATGCTATTTTAGGCGAAGAAGGGCGCGTGTTGGTACGCGCTTCCGGTACCGAAGACTTGCTTCGTGTGATGGTAGAAGGCAAGTCACAAGACGAAATCACAGCGCTTGCCAATAAAATTGCTGATGCGGTCAGAGAAACGATGGGTGCTTAATGGCAATTAAGGGAATTGGTGTCGATGTGGTGGAGCTTGCGCGTATTACCGATGTGGTGGAAAAGCATCCGAAATTCGGAGAACGCTTATTTACAGAGAAGGAACGCGCACGTGCCTTTGAACCTCGAAAAGATATCGCTGCCATTGCAGCGCGATTTGCGGTAAAGGAAGCAGTCAGCAAAGCCTTGGGCACAGGCATTGGCAGTGTCGGTTGGAAAGAAATAGAAACTACCAGTGCGGAAAGTGGGGCGCCGGTGGTAACATTATACGGAAAAGCCGCAAAGCGTGCGGAGCTAATGGGGGTTACTCAAATCCACGTCAGTATCAGCCATGAGCGCAGTGTGGCAGTGGCGATGATTATATTGGAGGGATAGTAGATGTATCTGGTGAGCAATGAAGAAATGAGAAAGTTGGATCATGCCGCCATTGACAATTGGTGCATACCGTCAATGATTTTGATGGAAAATGCCGGGATTGCCATCAAGATTCAGCTCGAAAAGGACATTCCGGATTTGCTGGATAAAAAAATCACCATTCTCTGTGGCTGTGGAAACAACGGCGGCGATGGTTTAGTGCTTGCGCGTCAGCTTTATATGGCAGGGGCTACCGGTGTGACGGTGGTCGTGGTCATTGACGGGGAACGACGTTTTTCCACCGATCACACCTCAAATCGTATCATCATCGATCATCTACCGGTGAAGCTGATTGAGGTCGATGGCGAAGCAAAGCTCAATGTATTCAAAGCGCAATTGAGTTTCACGGATGTGGTTGTGGATTGCTTGTTTGGGACTGGGCTCTCTCGTGATTTGAGTGGGTTGACAGCGAATGTTGTCGACATTGTTAACGAAAAGCATGTTACTCGAGTGAGTGTGGACATTCCTTCCGGTTTAAACGGTGATACAGGGAAGGTCCAAGGTACAGCGGTCTGTGCGGATTATACCTATACCCTTGCCTGGCCAAAGCAAGGCCTCTTTGTGGGAGATGCCGATGAATATCTGGGAGAATTGCGTGTGCTTCCGATTGGGATTCCAGAAGAAACGGCTGTTGAGGCTGGGATTCAAGGCCTCTTGCTTGAAAAAAAGATGTTGGCAGAGAAACTGCCTGCACGTAAACGCAATAGTCACAAGAATAGTTACGGCCATGTCGGTATGATTGCAGGAAGCGTTGGCATGAGTGGGGCCTGTGTATTAGCGGCGAAAGCCGCGATGCGTAGCGGTGCCGGTCTTGTTACTGCGTTTATTGATAAGTCGACCTATACTCCGACAGCAACAGCCTTACCGGAAGTCATGATGAAGCCGGTGGCATGGCCAAACTTGCCGGCAGTGGAATGGCTTTTGGGACAGACCACTGTGCAATTGTTGGGGCCTGGAATGGGAAAAAGTGAAGAAAAGAAGCAAACCATTTATACCCTTTTGCGTCAAGCTACAGGTGCCGTAGTTATTGATGCTGATGCGCTAAGCATGATTGGTGAAGGGGATGGCACCATTATCCGCAATTGTGAGGCGGATTGCATTTTGACACCGCATCCCGGTGAAATGGCACGTTTGCTTGGCTTAACCTCTGCGGAAGTGCAAGCCGATCGGATGCTGTATGCGCGTAAGGTTGCGGAACGTTTTAATTGTATTGTTGTGCTTAAAGGACACAATACAATTATTGCCGCACCGGACGGTCGCTATGCCATCAATCCGTGTGACAGTGTGGCGCTTGCGACGGCTGGAAGCGGTGATGTTTTGGCCGGTGTGATTGCTGCCTTTGCGGCGCAAGGTATGGATGCTTACGATGCCGCTTGTATGGGTGTGCTGGCTCACGGCCTTGCAGGGCAATATTTGGAAGAAGAACGTGGCGCTATGGCAACCATGGCCATGGATATTATTGACGGTGTGGGTGAAGTATTGCGTCAAGCGTTGATAAAGTAAAGTGGGGATGCTTGATGAAACAGATTTTATTTGTGAATGCATGTGTAAGACCGCAATCGCGTACCCTTCAGTTAACCCGTGAGCTTCTGAAACACATAGAAGGCAATGTGCAGGAAGTGGCGCTTTACGACGAAGGGCTTGCACCCGTTGATTTGGTGCAACTTACCAAGCGCAACGAATTATTGGCTGTCGATGACTACAAGGCACCGTTGTTTAAGTATGCGCGTCAATTTGCCAAAGCAGATGAAATCGTCATCGCAGCACCGTATTGGGATTTGGCGTTTCCGTCCATCTTGCGTGTGTATTTGGAACATGTGACCATTGTCGGTGTGACCTTTAAATATTCGTCGGAAGGGATTCCGATGGGGCTATGTCGTGCTAAGCGCTTGCTTTACGTGACCACTGCCGGTGGTCCAATTGGAAATTGCAATTTTGGCTATGATTATATTAAAAGCGTCGCCAATGGCTTCTACGGTATTCAAGAGGTGCGTTGCCTGAAAGCGGAAAATCTTGATGTTTTTGGCGCTGATGTGACTGCCATTATGGATAAGGCTATTTCTGAGATTGATACTGTGCTTGCGTTATAAAGTATGGGACTAAAACGCCTAAAAATGTCAACTTGTAACAAATTGAAAATGCAATGAATAAATGACGAGAATGTTGATAAATTGTAAAGAATAAGCCTACCTTATGAGAAACATAAGACAGGTTTATTCTTTTTGCAAAATTGACAAAATATTCTTTGATAGGATATTTTTGCTTTAAAATAAAATATTGGTGTAAATACTAAAGCATAACATAAAATTAACGCTAATAAGATATTTAAGGTTAAAAAACAGAGACAAATGCGTCTAAAACTGTAAAAACTTTACCGAGTTTTTATGCTCCTTTATAATAAATACAGATTCATCGAAAAGAGAAAACAAGAAACCGGAAGGCTTGGCTGTGCCAAGCGGATAAAGGAGTGTTATTGTGAATTCTAAAATTCGTCAATTTATTGCAGCCACAACTTTGGTTGCTGTTGGTTCTATGAGTATTCCAGCTGTTGCTTCTGCACAAGCAAGCACCGCTATTGTAGATACCCAAGCGCAAGGAATGCGCCAAGCCTATGTACCTCTTCGCAGTGCTTTGAGCGCTGTTGGTGTTGGGGTGCAATGGGCGAATAACAACGGTCAAAAGATTGTTTTGACCTATGGTGGTCAATCTGTTTCTGCGACTGTTGATGCTGCAAACGGTGTACTGTATTTCCAAGGCGGGACTTACGCATACAATAACCTGGGCGGTTCCTTGCATGTGGTCTTTGGTTTCTACCAAGCTATTTTTAACAATGCCAATGTGGTTTATAACACTGCAAACGGTGGCATCATTGTAAGTGCTGTAGATGCAAGCAAACCTGTATCTTTAAAGGGTGGCACCGCTTCTCAACAAAACGGCCAAGCTGCTCAACCAAACTATACCTATTATGAAAGCGGCCAAGCCACCTGGTACGGTTCCGGTGCACACGGTAACTATACCGCCAGTGGTGAAGTGTTCAATATGTATGACTACACCGCTGCACACAAATACTTGCCATTTGGTACTAAAGTGCGTGTGACCGATACCCAAAGTGGTCGTAGTGTCATCGTACGTATCAATGACCGCGGGCCATTCGGTGCCGGCCGTGTGATTGACTTGTCTTATCAAGCGGCTTCCGATCTTGGAATCGTTTCCAAGGGTGTAGCACCTTGCACCATTGAAATTGTGAAGTAATCACCAGAATTATCAATTATACGCTGTCCTTTTGAGGGCAGCATTTTTTTGTGAAAGCAAAAAATCCGGCCACTCCTAAATGGAGGACCGGATTTTTATTATTGTTGAATATATGGGGTGAGTTTTAAATAGCTCCATTCCGCAAGCTGAGTGATTGGTTTTGGAAGTGTACCGAGAGTGACTTGTGTGAAATCTTTGACGCGGGCAAGAAATTCACGATAGAGTAAATCACGGTCAGAAATGTCTTCTTCGGAGGACGGACAGCCATATACCTGCAGATTAAAGTGCTTGGCAATATAGACTGCGCGATACAGATGAAAACGTTGGCTGACAATGATGGCGGATTGTGCATGATAAACCTCTGCGAGATTATTCATGCTGGCAAAGGTGTTGACACCGAGGGTGTCGCAAAGGACATCTTCCTCGGGGATATCTTTTTCGATGAGGTAATTGAACATGGCGCTGATTTCACTTTGCGCTTCATCCATACCGCCGCTTACAATAATTTGTTTGGCATTGTGGTTCTGATAGAGCTCGATGGCAGTATCGAGTCGTTCTTGTAAAACCGGACTGGGACTGCCGTCGGGTTCAATACCGGCGCCTAAGACCATGATGTAGTCAGTTTGAGTACCCTCAAGGGCCGATGGACTTTTGAGATCGTTTAAAGTAGAAAGGCACAGGAACGCGTTAATAGTAAATGCGGTAAGGGGCACTATCATTATAAGAATCAGACACACGCAACAAACCTTTAGGAAGATGTGGAAGGGTGTGCGCTGTTTGTGTTTGGTGGTTGTTTGGTCTGAGGGTGAAACTGGGTTTTTAGACATATAACCAAGGGTCCTTTCAAAAAAATTTGCATCCCTAATTATAGCTGAAGAAATAGAGATTGACTACCAAGATTTAGAAGCAATTTATGTGGGTGCAAGGAAATGGCGATTTGACAGTCTCAGAAAAAATCGATATACTTACGGGCAAAAGCGCCTTGAGAAAGGAGTGTGTTTTATGCGTTTAATTCGAGGACTGTTGCGTCTCTTAAAAGTTGCCATTGTGGTTGGTGTATTTGCTGTGATTGTGGCACTGCTGATTCCGGTCAATCTCAACTTGACAGAACAGCATCAATATCCAACCCTGCCAAACGGATGTGAAGCGGTGAGTACATCGGTGGCTTTAAATGGAATGGGTGTACCGATTACTGCAGAGAGCTTTGCTTCTCAGTATTTGCCGAAAACGGCCATTGGCGCCGCTAGTCCGGAGGAGGCCTATCAGGGGGATCCCTTTGGAAATGGGTACTATTGCTATCCTGCACCGTTGGTAACGGGGATTAACAATTTTTTGGCAACACAAAACACCAGCCTAGAGGCGAAAACCCATAAGCTGGTGAGTGTGAGTGAAATTATTTTACGTTTGCATGCGGATAAACCGGTGATTGTTTGGTCAACGGTGGATGACCATCTTGCGAAGCGTGAGCGCACCATTGTATGGCAAAATGATGGGGATGAGTATCATCCTTACACCAATCTCCATGTGATGGTTGTTGATGGTATTAAGGGTGGAAAGGTCCATCTTGTCGACTCTGTGAATGGTTCTCGTTGGATGAGTTTGTTTAAATTTATTCCGCTTTATTATTCGATGGGGCTTCGTGCCGTATACTTTACAGATTAGCCCATACGTTTTTCGTGCCGCACCATGATGGCTGCAATCTCTTCGTCATTTAATGTTGTAAGAGCGTGCAAGACTTCATAGGTGCGGTTTTCTAATTCTTCGAGGTCGTAACTCCAATTGCCGGTGGCAAAATTGTATTTGTCGGTTTGGTCGATGAGATTTTCCTTTTCGGCGTAATCAAAGTCGTTCCAATCGTCGTATAGGTCAATGTAATGGTAGGTTGAATGAATGGTTGGTTTTTCTGCCATAGTAATCACCTCAAGATTGTTGTGAAATGAGCGTTTGTTTTTCTTCGAGTTCTTCCCAACGAGCATATTTTTGGTCAAGCTCTGTCTGGGCTTGGTCGCGTTCTTCGGTCAAGGCCACAAGTTTGGAATAGCTGGTGGCATTGGCGGCCATATCTTTTTCGAGTTTAACAACCTTGTCTTCCAAATAAGCAATCTCTTCTTCGATGGTATCGTATTCTTGCTGTTCTTTATAAGTAAATTTGAGCTTTGGTGCAGTTTTTTGCTTGCCGACGCTCTCTTTTTTTATTGGGGTTTCTTGCGTGTTTTGTGGGTCAGGGCGTTTTTCAAGATAGCTTGTAAAGTCGCCGGCGTAGAGTTTGACGTTACCGCCTTCTTCATAAGCGAGGATGCTTGTCGTGATACGGTCTAAGAAATAGCGGTCGTGACTGACGGCAACAACCGGTCCTGGAAAGTGTTCGAGATAGTCTTCGAGGACCTGTAAGGTGCCAATATCAAGATCATTGGTCGGTTCGTCCAAAAAGAGCACGTTGTTTTGTTCCATCAGGATGCTCAAGAGGTAAAGACGTCGGCGCTCCCCGCCGGATAGATTGGCAATCGGGCCGTGAATTTGGTCCGGACGGAAGCGAAAGGCTTCGAGCATTTGTGACGCGGAGAGATGGGAGCCGTCGGCGCGATGGATGTATTCACCGTGGTCCTTGATAAAATCAAGAACCTTTTGGTTCATTGGAAGGTCTTGGTTTTGCTGTTTGTAATAGCCGATTTTTACAGTATCGCCTATTTCAAGCACGCCGCTGTCAGCGGCGGTCATGCCTGCGAGTACATCAAGTAAGGTAGTTTTTCCGATGCCATTTGGCCCGACAATGCCAATGCGGTCGTTGCGTACAAAGGAATGGGAAAATCCTTTGAAAATCGGTCTGTCACCAAAGCTCTTACAGAGGTCTTCACAGACGATGATTTTTTTGCCGAGACGGGCATTAACGAAGTCCATCTCCATACGGTCTTCGTGGGTGGTGGTAAGCTGGCTTTCAATGTCGTAAAAACGTTCTTTACGTGCTTTTTGTTTGGTACGACGTGCTTCAACACCTTTACGCATCCAAGCGAGTTCTTGCTTGTAGAGCTTTTTGAGTTTGTCTGCTTGGCGCGCTTCATCGGCGTCTATTTGTGCCTTTTCCTCAAGGAAGGTGGAGTAGTTTCCGGTGTAACGACAGAGCTTTTTTTGGTCGAGCTCTAAAATGACATTGGTGGTACGGTCTAAGAAATAGCGGTCATGAGTGACAATAACGAAGGCGCATTGGCGTTCATGCAATTCCTTTTCAAGCCAACGGATGGTTTCGTAGTCCAAGTGGTTGGTTGGTTCATCTAAAAGTAAGAGATTTGCAGGGCGAATCAATGCGGCAGCAAGGGCGACGCGTTTGCGCATCCCACCGGAAAGGGTGGCAATTTTCTGTTTGACATCATCGATTCCCAGACGGTGTAAGATGCTTTTGGCGTTGCTTTCCAACTGCCAGGCATCTGCGCGGTCCATCGCTTCTTGGGCGTCAAGCAGTGCTTGTGTGGCTTTTTCGTTGGTTGGATCCGCCTCTACGGCATCAAGAGCCGCTTCATAATCGCGCACTACGGCAAGGAGCGGAGAGGTGCCTTGGAAAACTTGTGCTAATACGGTGAGGTCGTCATCCATCGGTTGATTTTGTGGCAAGTATTCCATGACCAACTGATTGGAAGTGAGAAATTCACTGCGGCCGTCAACATCAATACCGGCGAGTTGTTTAAGAAGGGTGGATTTTCCGACCCCGTTGGTACCAATAAGACCAATTTTGTCCCCTTCGTTAATGGATAAGTTAAGATTTTCAAATAAAACGCGGTCGCCGAAGCTACAGTTTAGGTTTCGTGCTTCCAAAAGAACCATGGCAATTCCCCCTAAATTTGTTTATAATGGAGCTTAGTTTAGTATAGCAAACAATAGAAGCAATGCAAATATTTTGCACAAATTGGCGTCCTTGGGATGCACGCGGAAAGGAATGACTGAGATGTCAAAATTGAAGAAAGCCGCTTGCGGCATTGCGCTTGCTTCAGGCGCGGTGGGCGCAGCCTTTGCCATTAAAAAGGTAAAATCCGCTTATAAGTTGCAGTTGGAAAATTGCACCAATGAAACACTGGATGTTTATTTAGGAACCAGTACTGCGCCAGATGCCCTTGTATTCAGCGATTTTAAGCCGGGAGAAAAGCGTCAGGTGGATTTGACCCACTTACCGTTGGCGGAACATGACGTGGTATATATTCGTTTTCCGGAATGTGACGGACGCAAAGGGTATCAACGCACTTTAATTTATGATACCGATGAATGTCAGTGCACCATGCATGGCATGATTGTGGACTATGGCGATAAAAATTACGATGTTAAGTTGGTGAAAATCGGATGAAGCATTATGCCCCAGGCTTGCTTTTAAAGCAAGCAAAACATGGAATCCTTGTAACCGGTGGAATCGCACCAAGACCCTCTTTGTTGCGGACCTTATTTGAAATGTATCCGGATGCCCCTTGTTATTGCGCCGATGCTGGTGCCGACTTGTGTTATGCGGCTGAAGTGGTGCCGGATGCATTGATTGGTGATATGGATTCTTTATCAAAAGAAACCCGCGAGTGGCTTCAAGAGGCTGAGGTACCAGAAGTGGTTTATCCTTCAGAAAAAGATTACAGTGATACCCAACTTGCGGCGGAAGCCTTATACGAACAAGGCGTGGATGAAATCATTGTTGTGGGCGCGTTAGGCGGACGAATGGACCATGAATTGGCGAATGTGATGCTTTTAATGACCTATGGGCGCAAAGGTAAATCCTTGGTATTTTGGGATGATATTAACCGCATGCGTTATGTCGGTGCCGGGGTTCATCAATTGGACCGCGTTGATGGCTATGTAGGGATTGTGCCGTTTTCCGATGAAGGGATGGGGCTTTCAATTGAAGGTCTGCACTATCCGTTAAAGGATGCTAAGGTACCGTTTGGTGAAAGTCGCCTCATCAGTAATGTCTTTGATCAAGAAGAAGTGGCGCGTATTGATATTCAATACGGTGACGGTATTTTGGTACTTTGTAAGGACCGATATAGCGGAATTTAACGGAAAATCGTATCTATCAGTAGGTCTTCACGGTGCATATATTTACAAGAAAAGTGAGAAATGATAATATAAAGAGTACAGCATATTATTGATAGACTACATCATTAAGAGGGATAGAGGAGAGTACTATGGGTGGAAAACAATTACCTGAAACAATGACATTGATTCGGGACAATATCATGCAATATGATAACCCCCTTGCAGTCAGTGCGAAAGAAAATGCAGAATGGGCAAAGGGGCTTAATCTGCCAAAAAAAGGTGACATTCTTTTTTATACCGGCGGTGAGTATCAGCTCCTGCCATTTATGGATTCCTTGGTGTCCGTGATGGACATTGTTGACCCGGGAAGTCATATGTTTGGATGGATGATGTCCATGCGTGATCTCGTTCATAAGAGCGGGCTTGCACCGGAGAAAATTTTTGCGTCTGTGTTTGCGCAAGACAAAGAACGCTTTTTCTCTGTCAATAAAAAAGCGGCTACCATTTTGAAAACCTTGGGATATAACATTTGCTATGACGGCGAAAATGAAATTTACAGTGGGGCGCTTTTGCACGAATTGGGGTTTGAAGATGCCTTAGGGATTTATGCAAAGCGTGTGGCAAACTTCTTGAATAATAGTGGCGCGAAAACGGTGGTTTGCATGACCCCTCACGCTGCTGAAATGTTTGCCTATGTGTATCCTAAATATGGGGATTTTCCTCAGCTGGAAGTCAAAACTTTCGTTCAATTGGTACATGAAAAACGTCATCTTTTGCCAAAGAGCTTTTACGATGGTACAGTCGTTGTTCATGATTCCTGCCGTATGGCACGTGAAATGGATGTCGTAAGTGAATTCCGTGAGGTGCTTGAGGCCATGAACGTGACCTACAAGGAACCGTTCCGCTTTGGGAAGTGGACCACCTGCTGTGGCGGTCCGATTAAGATGAATTATAACGACATTTCTCATAAGATTAGCCAAAAACGTGTGGATGAGTTGGCAGAAACCGAAGCCAGCATTGCCCTTGTGAGCTGTCCATACTGCTTGAGCGCCTTAGACGGGGCGAAGAAACCAAACAATATGCAAATTATGGATTTCGTTGAATTTTTGGCAAAGGGGTATAATTTATGAGCACCATTAAAGAAAATATAAAAGCATACGCCAAAGACATCTACGAAGCGAGTGAGGACGAACGCATTCGTACTGCGATTACCCGTGCGATAGACTCCTATCGCAAAAACTTGGCGGAGTCTTTGGAACGCTATCCACATACACCTGCCTTGGCAAAGGAAGTCAAGGAAATCAAGCATCAAGCTCATGCCAACTGGCGTGAATTGATGGCGCAAGCGTCTGAATCCATCGAACGCAACCATGGTCATGCTTATTTTGCAGAGGATGCGCAAGCCGTTGTTGATATCATCAACTCCATTGCCGGTGGTAAAAAGAGTTTCGTAAAGGGCAAGTCCATGCTTGGGGAAGAAATTCATCTTCGTCAACGTTTGGCGGACTGCGGTCACGAAGTTTGGGAGACCGACCTTGGGGAATTCATTCTGCAATTGATGGACGGTCGTCCAATGCACATCTTGTCCCCATCTATTCACGTTCCACGCGAACAAGTGGCAGAAGTGTTTACCGAATTCTTTGGCCGTGAAATTCCACCGGATATTGCGGAAGAAGTAATGGCGGTACGTGAATTTTTGCGTGAAAAATATTTTACCGCAGACATCGGGATCAGTGGTGCCAATGCGGTTGCGGCCGATACCGGTCAAATCACTATTATTGAAAACGAAGGCAATGTACGTCTTTGCACCGCAGCGCCTCCGGTTCACATCGCTGTGGTAGGGATTGAAAAAATCGTGCCGACCTTCTTGGATTCCATGAAGGTGGCAGAGGTCAACTGGCGTTACGGTCAATACGGTGCGCCTGGCTATGTAAACATCATCAGCGGACCAAGTAAGACCGGTGACATTGAAAAAGTGACTACCTACGGGGCACACGGCCCTCACGAATTCCATGTTATTTTCGTGGACAACGGTCGTAGCAAGATGATTGCGGACCCGGTTTGTAGCGATGCAGCGTTGTGCTTGCGTTGCGGTGGGTGTATGTATGAATGTCCGGTATTTTCCTTGGTAGCTGGTCATTTCGGCAAAACTTATATGAATGGGATTGGTGCAATTTGGACAGCGTTTGTAGACGATGGCATTAAAGAAGCAGCGCCGATTGTATATAATTGCTTGCGTTGCGGTCGTTGTGTGGAACAATGCCCAATGGACATCGACGTTCCAACCATGATTTATCATTTGCGCACAGAAGCAACCAAGGAAGAAAAGAAGTAAGCGCAACGGATTGTTTAAATGATGGGGCTGTAAACGAGCAGTCCCATCTTTTATCTCTACTTGCAATTTGAAATAAAGGGGTGACATATTTGGTAAAGCATTATCAAAAAAATCGCGACTTGTTCCGCAGTCGCTTTGGTTTCATCATGGCCTGCATCGGTTCCGCCGTTGGGATGGGGAATATCTGGCTTTTCCCTTATCGTGTCGGCGAGTTCGGTGGGTTTGCATTTTTAGTGCCGTTTCTTATTTTTGAAATCGCGTTGGGCTTTTGTGGGGTCATGGGGGAAATGGCCTTTGGTCGTGCCATGCGTACCGGTTCTGTCGGGGCCTTTCGTAAAGCAATGGCGCGTCGCGGTAAAAAGCATGGTGAAGCATTTGGCTTGATTCCGTTGGTAGGCTCCATTGGGATTGCCATTGGCTACACCATTATTGTTGGTTGGGTATTGCGTTTCTTGTTTGGCGCCTTATCCGGTGAAATGTTTAATATGGATGCCGGCGCATACTTTGGCGAAATTGCCGGACCGTTCGGAAGCATTGGATGGCACTTAATCGCTATTATCATTACGTTTATTATTATGAATGCTGGGATTGCTGCTGGGATTGAACGTGCAAGCAAAATCATTATGCCATTGTTCTTTTTCCTTTTTGTAGGTTTGGCATTTTTTGTGTATACCTTGCCTGGGTCAGAAAGTGGTTATGAATTTTTGTTCTCCCCAGATTGGAGTGCGCTCGCTAATCCAAAAACTTGGATTTATGCATTAGGGCAAGCGTTTTTCTCCTTGTCTTTGGCAGGCTGTGGGACAATTGTATACGGCAGTTATTTGAAGGATGACACTGACGTGGTGTCTTCCGGCTTCTTGGTTTTTGTTTTTGACTTAATTGCATCTACCTTGATTGCTTTGGTAATTATTCCGGCGGTCTTTGCCTTTGGGGCTGACCCACAAGCAGGGCCTCCGCTCATCTTCATCGTACTGCCGTCTATTTTTGCACAGATTCCATCCGGACAAATCTTAGCCATTGTTTTCTTCGTGGCGGTATTTTTCGCCGGCATTACCTCTTTGGTCAATCTTTATGAAGGGCCAATTGAAGCCTTACAAGAACGCTTTAACCTTGGACGTATGACTTCCTGTGGAATTGTGTTTGCACTGAGCTTTGTTGTTGGTATTTTCTTAGAAAATGCAGACATCATTGGCGGATGGATGGATCTCTTTAGCATCTATATTATGCCTGTTGGTGCTCTTTTGGCTGGGGTGATGTTTTTCTGGGTGTGCGGCAAAGGTTTTGCTGCGAAAGAAATTGAACGCGGCAGTAAATATAAAATCGGTGGCGTTGTAGAAGGCCTCGGTAAATATGTATACTGCGGTGTGACCTTAGTGGTATTGGTACTCGGTGCACTCTTGGGTGGTATCGGTTAAGAAAGAAGGAAGCACTCGTGCAAGAGAACTTTGAAATCTTAAAATCCGAGAAAGATGCGCCCTTGCTTGCTCGTTTTCAGGGTGAGGATGCATGTCTTGTGGAAAAGATGCTTGTGCATATTGAAGCAAAGGAAAACAATCAGGCGTTGCGATTGGCGCAGGAACGTCAGCTTTTGGTCACCCTTACAGAAGATTGTAAGGGGATGCCGGTAAAGGATGTCGTTGATGATGTTGAAGCCTATACAGATGCTGTGCTTCGACAACCGTTCAATAATGCCCGTGAAAAACGGCATATTGGGGCGCAAACAATGGGGCTTGCCTTCTGTGCGTTGGTGCTGTTGGTGAGAAGCGGCATAGATTTTCTCAATGGGTATCGTGCCGGCAGTGGGCCAATGGCGTGTGTCACCACCCTTGATTTAGGTCATCTTCTTGCTTGCATTGCCATTTTAGTAGGTGTTCGCATATTGGTGGCAGGCGATCGAAAGATTGATTTTGAAGATGTGTCTAAGATGCGAAAACGTAAGGCTTTTGCCGGCGTTGCTGGAGGGTTGGCAGTATTGGCGCTTCTATTGCCTGGTTTCGAGCGGGTCGTGGTGCTACAGATGGCATCCGTCGCTATTATGGGATTTGCAGTGCTTTTGCTTGCGGTGTGTTTTTTTAGCTGTCGTGTATAAAAATGAGGGGAGCCTTGATGCTCCCTTTTTTTATTAGAAGGAGACGATTTATGTGAAGGAACAATGTGTGATGACCTCGCCGCTCGGTACGCTTTTATTGGAGGTTGATGAAATAGGTGTGACGATGCTTGAATTCTTGGCGGAGTCAGCGCCTGTGACATCGCCGAATGAGATTCAATCTCCAATTTTAAAAGAGGCAATACAGTGGTTGACGCGCTATTTTAGCGGTCAACAGCCTGTCGCATTACCACCGCTTCATCTTGTAGGAACGCCATTTCAACAACAGGTGTGGGAGATGTTATGCACGATTCCTTACGGTGATACAGTGACCTATGGCGAGCTTGCTCATCGCATCAGTGCAAGTAGAGCAGGCGCACCAATGGCTGCCCAAGCCGTTGGTGGTGCAGTTGGCAAAAATCCGGTGCCCATTATGGTGCCTTGTCATCGTGTGGTTGGTGTAAAGGGAAAGCTCACCGGCTATGCCGCTGGGCTGGATAAAAAAGTCGCTCTCTTAAAATTGGAAGGGGTGGCATTGACAGACGATAAAACCTCAATAAATCAATAGAAAAATAAAAATAAAAAAACCTTTTCGTTGAGAGTGTGCATCCCTCGAATGAAAAGGTTTTTTATATATGGATATATTTCTCAGTAGCTATTGATTTTGATACAGAATCTATGCAAAACTAATGTCAATGAAGTCTTGGCCATCAGGATTATTGAAGATGTCATCATTGGTACAGCGGAATTGTTCTGTATTATTTTTGACATATTCAATCAGGCTTAAGCCGGCTTCAGAGAGAGAACGGTTTCCATCCCAAACGAGGTTGACATCAAAATGTGCACGTTCATCATTGAGCATGTAAATCTTTGAATGGCGTTCGCAGATGCTGAGATGTTGCGGTGAGAGAACGCTTGATTTTTGTGCGATAATATTACCGTAGCCAAGATAAAAGATACGTGAGATGAGTGCCTGTTCTCCTTCAAAGATGATGTTTGGTTTAATTCCCGCAGCGTTCGATAAGATATCAATCGCGCGGGCATTTTTATCGACTTTAGAGCGGCTAATAAATGGCTCGTTACGAAAGGCTGCGAAATCCTGTGGTTCGTCATTTGGAATCGGGTTATCAAGAGGGCCTAAAATAATGTATTCATCATGCCCCAGTAATTGGGAGGCATACTCTTCGGTTAAAGAATTGCTGTCCGTGATGGCGAAGTCAATATCTCCATTTTGCAATTGATTTTCCAATTCTGTTGGGGTACCGATAGAGTGATGAACGAGGATGTTTGGATGCTCGGTAATAAAGAATGGCAACCAATCCTTAACGTATTCGGAGTCAACGGAGCCAATGGTAATGGTATTGTCTTGGGCATGCTTTAAGGCATCGATTTCGGTATGGATGTTATCAAGTTCACGGAAGATATTCTTGGCGTGTTTCAGTACCACCTTGCCATAATCATTGAGAACGATATTGCGCCCTTGACGATCAAAGAGTTTGACATCAAGTTCTTTTTCAATTCTGGAAAGGGTATTGCTTAACGAAGGTTGCGATACCATGAGGCTGTTTGCGGCGCGGGTCATGTGTTGACATTCGGCAAGGGTGATAAAATACTGTAGTTGAAGAAGTTCCATCATAAACCTCCTATGGCGAATATTGGTCGAGTGGTTGCGTTTATTTTTTATTGAAAAGTTCGTAAAGAAGTAAAATGATAAATTATATGTAATAAATCTATTATAAAATAATTATTCATGATTGGAAAGGTAATTTAAGGTGCTAAGTGAAAGCAATTTTTATGTTATCTTACAAGTATATTTTATGCATCGTAATTAAATGGGGCATTTAGCACTATTGTTTGAAGAATCGAGAGAGGGAGCGTGACACTAATGTCCGAAGCAAATGTGGATGACGAAATAACCGAGGGCGATGAGCCTCTGGTACGGCTGCCGCGTGGGAAACGATTGTTATTCGCGGCTATTTTATATGTGATCTTTTTGTCTGATGTGATTGTGCGTTATGGGGTCAACGCTATTTTGCCACTCATTCAAGAGGATTTGGAAATTAGTGCCACTCAAGTGGGTTTTTTGAGCAGTGCGGTATTTTTGGGAATGGCTATTTTTGTTATGCCGATTTCCTTTGTCGGTGAAAATAAATCTCAACGACGTGCCATTAGCTTTTGCTCAATTTTATGGAGTGGCGCAACGGTGTTTTGTGGAATGGCAAACAGCGCATTGCATTTAATCATTAACCGCTTTTTTGTCGGTGCTGGCAATTCGGCCTATGCACCACTTTCTACCGCTATGATGACGAGCTGGTACAAGAATGCTTCGTGGGGAAAGGTTCTTGGTATCTATAATACAGCGATGGTCGTGGGTGGCGCACTGGGGTTTATGGTGTTTGCCTCACTGGCGGATCAATACGGATGGCGCATGGCATTTTACATCATTGGTGGTATGAGCCTGGCGGCTTCTCTGTTGAGTTTAATCCTACCCGATAACCGTAAGCTTATGGCGGCGCAAGGGGCAAAGCGCTCTAAGAAGGCGTGTAAAGATGCCGACGAGATTTCTCAAATCAAATTAAATGCAAGAGAAACCGTCAAGTTAGTTATTGATAATAAAGCCCTGCTGTTCATGTGCCTGGCAGCTGGGTTGGCGATTTTTTCCGTTAATATATGCTCGACGTTTATATCAATCTTTTATGTTTCGGTAAAAGAAATGAGCGTTACAACGGCAGCAAAAATTATTGCCTTGGGCACGCCGTTTAGTATGGTTGCCTATCCGGTAGGTGGCGCTATTTTGGACCGTTGGTATAAAAAAGACCCTCGTGCCCATGTATGGATGCCGATGTTAAGCGTTTTTGCCACAGGCGTGGTCTGTGGGGTCGGCTATGGGTTTTCCTGTGTACCCTTGATTGTAGTGGGGACCGCCATCTATAGCATTGGGAATACCTCTTTTCATATCGTGAGTCAGGAACTTGTACCGGTATGGTATAAATCCGTATCTTACGGGGTGTATGTCCTTTTTATTCAATTTTTTGGGGCAATGGGTCCTATTATCGGCGGGGTACTTGTGGATATTTTTGGTGTGCAAATGGCACTGATTTATGCACAGGTGCTCATGGTGGTTTCTACCGGTCTGATGCTCTACACCGGAAATATTTACTTAAAATACTTTAAAAAAGCCAGAAGGGCTGAAGCTGAAAAAGGGATTTGTCAAAATCCTTAATCATTGGCAGACAAGGAACAGCTCGAATTGAGTGGGGGCGCTTTCGAGCTGGATGAAGGAGTGGATTCTATTGAGACAGACGCTTTATTATCATGGTTCTATTATGACGATGAATGATGACCAACCGACCGCTGAAGCGGTACTTGTCGAAGATGGTGTGATAAAAGCTGTAGGGGAGTACGAAGAACTTCGTTCGAAAATGAATTTTGATGCCGAGCAATTTGATTTGTGCGGCCACACGATGTTGCCGGGGTTTATTGACGGGCACAGCCATATGCTCTATAGTGCGATGTTTCCACGTTTTGACGGGCCTCCTGTAGGGAACATTGATAGCATTGAGAAACTTGTGGCATCGGCGCAGATTTATTTGCGCCAACATCCTATTAAAAAAGGAGATTGGCTGGTTGGGATGGGCTATGATAATTATTTCTTTGCCAATCATCGTCATCCAACTGTTGAAGATATGGACCGCATTTCTACGGAGGTGCCGGTGCTGATGATGCATTATAGTGGTCACATTGGTGTATGCAATTCGAAGATTCTCGAAATTTGTGGATTCACGAAAGATACTCCAAATCCGGAGGGGGGCATTATTTACAAGAACCCACTTACCGGAGAACCGAATGGTGTTGTGGAAGAATTGGCGCTCACTCGTGATGTCCTTGAAAAAATGCCATTGCCAACCGCTGATGACATTGATCGTGTGGTATTGCGTAGTCAGGAGATGTATCTTCGTAACGGGATTACCACCGTACAGGATGGGACCATAGATCCAACCAGCTTTCCGATGCTTGAAAAGCTCTATCAAAAAGGCTTATTGCATGTGGATATATGTGGGTATGTCAAGCTCGCAACAAAAAGCAGGGATTATCTTCTCGGGTTAACCAGTCGTGGTCAACGCGATAAAAGCGGGGCAAAGCTCATTGGTGCAAAAATTTTCTTGGATGGCTCTCCGCAGGCAAAAACGGCGTGGATGAGTGATCCTTATATGGAGCCGCCGGAGGATGAAGATGCCAGCTACTGTGGCTATCAAGTTTATGAAGATGACAATAAAGTGTGCGATTTCATAAAGGACTGCCTCACGCATCGTTGGCAAATCATCGCTCATTGTAACGGTGATGCGGCCATTGAACAGTTTATCTCTCAATATGAACGTGCCCAAAAAGAAACGGGGATTTATGATGATTTGCGGCCTGTGGCCATTCACTGTCAGATGGTTCGTTTTGATCAACTAGATCGCATGAAAAAAATCGGAATGATGCCATCCTATTTCCATGACCACGTATATTTTTGGGGAGATTGGCATTTAGATTCCGTCTTGGGGATGGACAGTGGAAGCCGCATTAGCCCTTTGGCTGCGACCTTGGCACGTGGTATTCCGTTCACACTTCATCAAGATTGTCCGGTTGCGCCACCAAACATGATGCTTTCTATTCACAATGCCGTCAACAGAAAGACAGCGAGTGGCCGAGAAATCGGTCCTCAGTTTACCGTGACACCGTTAGAAGCCATTCGCAGTGTGACGTTAAATGCGGCATATCAGTATTTTGAGGAGGGGTGGAAGGGCTCAATTGAACCGGGTAAAGTGGCGGATTTTGTGGTTTTAGATGCAAATCCGCTCCATGTGCATAAGGACCAAATTAAGCACATCAATGTGGTGGAAACCATCAAAAACGACAAGGTGGTCTTCTCAAAGAAAAAATAAAGGTTTTTGAAAGAGGTCTATAAAAACAACTTTTTTGTAAAAGTGGAGATTCTCAGTATATGAATAGACGATTTTTGTAAAAGTGTATAAATGCATGTTGAATGATAAATATATAACTGAAGAAAAATGATATTTTCTCGTATAAAAGCCGATGTATCTCTGAAAAATGCCTTTACAAAGGGATTTGTCATTGCTATAATAAATATAAGTCGAAAGGAAGCATGTTGAAACGGCATCATACAGGCTGTGGCACCTGAGTTGCGGGTTCGAATCCCGCTGTCTGTCCTAACGTCGACGCACTCGCCTACCCTACGTGAGTGCGTTTTTTTTATTCCTTTTTTCGGTGCATTTGTAGTGGCTTTCTTGCGACGCTCTCGTAAAGATGATATGATTGGAGAGTGTTACAGATAGGAGTATTACCATGAAAATATTATTCATCGGCGATATGGTGACCCCTGATTCCATCGAGATGGTGGCGCGCTGTATTCGTCAGCTTAAGAAAACCGAACAAATTGATCTTGTGATTGCCAACGGCGAAAACATCCATACTCAAAACGGTATTAACTTGAAGCAGTACCAACAATTAAAGACCGTTGGGGTGGATGTTGTGACCTTGGGCAATCATGCTTGGAATCAGCCACAGATTTATCATTTTATTGATGAAAATGAAGATATTGTACGCCCATTCAATTATCCACCGGAGACACCGGGACGAGGATGGACAGTGACGGAAGCGGCGAATCATCGACAAGTGGCTGTCATTGTTGCAATGGGCAATGTCTATATGTCAACCCTCACCTCTCCGTTTCAAGACATCATGAAGGTGGTGGATGAGATTCGCGCGGAAGGCATCAAGACCATTATTGTTGATATGCATGCCGAAGCCACCTCTGAGAAAGTGGCAATGGGTCGTTACTTGGACGGTAAGGTGACGGCAGTGCTCGGTACCCACACGCATATTCCAACGGCAGATACCCAAGTGCTTCCAAATGGTACTGCCTATCAAACGGATATCGGGATGGTTGGACCGGTTGAATCGGTCTTGGGGATGCGTGTAGAATCCTCCATCAATCGCTTTGTGACCCAACGACGTGTGAAGTTTCAACAAAGTGAAGATAGTGAGTTTTTGTTTCAAGCAGCGTTGGTGGATGTAGATGCGGACGGTAAAGCGGTATCCATTGAACGCATTGAGCGCAAGATGATTATAGAAAGGAAAGGCGTATGAACGGCGAAAAGAAAGAAAAGTATGTGCATGAGGTCTTTGATACCATTGCCGGCAAATATGATTTCATGAATGTTGTAATGACCTGGGGGATGCTGAAGAGATGGCAACGCATTGTCATGGACAAAACCGAGCTTCGCCCAGGTGGTAAGGGCTTAGATGTATGCTGTGGAACCGGTGAAATGACTTACCAACAAGCAAAAATCGTCGGTAGCTTTGGTCAAGCTGTTGGCTTGGATTTTTCTCCGAATATGCTTGAAAATGCCGAAAAAAAGCGCGCAGACTATCTAAATTGCAACGTGCAATTCGTAGAAGGGGATGCCCTCAATTTGCCTTTTCCGGATGACAGCTTCAATGCTGCTACCAATGGATTTGCCCTTCGCAATGTGAGTGACATCCCAAAGGCCATTCGTGAAATGGCACGTGTGGTTGAAGTAGGGGGGCGTGTGGTGTGTATTGATGTGTCTCGCCCTAGCTTTCCGCCGGCCAGATGGTTTTTTAACCTTTATTATTTCAAGATTGTGCCTTGGCTCGGAAGTCATTTAGTAAGCGGTCAAACCATTTCTAACGGCTATCCGGCGTATACTTGGTTGGCAGAAAGCTTGCGCACCTTCCCACCACGTGAGGAAATTGCGCAAATGTTCCGTGATGCGGGCTTAACCAGCGTAGAGGTACAACCGGTAGGCTTTGGCGCAGCAACCATTTATAGCGGGATTAAAACCAATGCTGACCATGCCTTTGATGCAGTGCCTAAACATCATCCTATTTATAATGCGGCGCTTAAGGGGCGTAGCGTGTTGTCAAAGTTGACTGACAAAAAACGTTGACGGTGCATTTTTGCCTTTTTGTAACGTTATGTTGACAGTTTTTGTGTATGATAGTTAATGCGCCGGTGCGCTAATGAAAACTATAGGGGGACAACGATTCATGTGGGACATGGAATATAAAACGCGTGGGGAATACCTCGAGGCTTTAGAAAAAGCATTAGAAGGTAAGAATATTCCCGATGCCGATCAAATGGTGACGGATATAAAAAATTATTTCTTTAAACGTAACCGTCAATCAATTGGTGATACAGAGGTCATTCAAACTTTGCCGGCACCGGAAGCTTTGGCAGAGCAATACGATGGCAAGGCATACGCCAATAAACGTGTCTTGAAAAAAACGGGGTCTGCCAAATTTTTTAAGCGATTAGGGATATTCTTGCTTACGTGCTTGATGGTTCTTTTGGGGGTTACGACGAGCCTTGCTTTTTTGGCGGTACTTTTGGGCGGCGTGGCACTCATTGCCTCGGGCGTGATTTTCCAGTTTGATCTTTTAGAAATGTTGCCGGAGCAAGTGGTGGCTGTGTTTTCTTTTGGTCCGGAGCATCTTTTTGAGAATAATCCGGTTGGGACGGTTTTTTTAGTATCTGCCGGGATTTTTATGATTCTCATTGCCGGTACGGCATTAAAAGCGCTTCGTCGTTTGAAAAAGAAATATCATACATGGACCTTAAAGAAAATCAGTGGCTGTTTTCGCTTGCCGGTGTCTTTGGATGATGTGTATTCTAAAGCATGGCGTATAAGTGTGTATGTATTATTGCCAATCTCTATGGTTCTTGCATTGGTCACTGCAGGAATGATGATTTTAGGGGTTAATTTTACAATCTAATTATTTCATGTCGCATTCGCAACAGCGAATGCGGCTTTTTTATTATAATTGTCGAAAGAATAGTAGGACCGTGGGGCAAAAGATGTTATAATACGAAAATGTTGATAAAATAACAAGCACCATCATATTGACAATGAAGAGAGGAGTGTGACAATGGCGCAAGAGCAAACAAAGCTATTAAGCGAACTTGAGATTGGCGAATCGGTGGAAGTGCTTGGCGTTGGCGGTGAAGAATCGTTGCGTAAGCATTTGCTTGATATGGGGTTAATTCCCGGAACCTATGTAAAGTTGGTAAAATTTGCTCCATTGGGAGATCCGATGCAGCTGACGGTTCATGGTTATGAGTTGACATTGCGTAAAGCCGATGCGGCACATATTCAAGTAAAAGATATTGATGAAAAATTATTGCACACCCACGAAGCGCGTCCGCGTTTAAAACTAATTGAACACCCGGGATTAGGGGAAATGGGGAAGTTTCACGAAAAAGACAGTGAAAATCCGCTGGATGAAAGTGAAACCTTGACTTTCGCTTTGGCGGGGAACCAAAATTGCGGAAAAACCACCTTGTTTAATCAATTAACTGGTTCTAACCAACACGTCGGAAATTTTCCAGGGGTAACGGTTGACCGTAAGGATGGGGTCATTCGTGGGCATAAGAATACATTGGTGACAGACCTTCCGGGGATTTATTCGATGTCTCCTTACAGCAGTGAAGAGCTTGTAACCAGACAATTTCTTTTGAAGGAACGTCCACGTGGCATTATCAATATTTTGGATGCCACCAACATTGAACGCAATTTATACCTCACTATGCAATTGTTGGAGCTTAATATTCCGATGGTTGTGGCATTGAATATGATGGACGAAGTTTACGCCAATGGCGGTACCATTCACGTCAATGCATTAGAAGAACTCTTGGGGGTGCCGGTGGTACCGATTTCCGCGGCAAAGAACCAAGGGATTGATGAATTGATTGACCACGCCTTGCACGTTGCAAAATACCAAGAGCGTCCGCGCCGTTTGGATTTTTGTAAGGATGATAAGAAGGGTGGAGCGGTACACCGTTGTGTGCATGCGATTATGCACTTGATTGAAGACCGCGCCAATAAAGTTGATTTTCCGGTGCGCTTTGTGGCGACGAAGCTCATTGAGGGCGACGAACGCTTGGCAAATGTGCTTAAGCTTACCGACGAGGAGCAGCACATGCTTGAACACATTATTAGCCAAATGGAATCGGAATGTGGCTTGGATCGTGCGGCCGCGATTGCTGATATGCGATTTAACTTCATTCTTGATGTGTGTGAGGCCACCGTTGTAAAGCCTCACGAAAGCAAGGAGCATGCGCGAAGTCGCAAGGTGGATGAATGGTTGACCGGGCGTTGGACCGGTATTCCGATTTTTATTGCCATCATGGGCGCGATTTTTTATCTGACCTTTAATGTTATTGGTGCGTTTCTCCAAGACGTTTTAGAGACGGCTATTACCGGGCTTTCCGATGTGGTGGTCGGCGCGATGGAGCGGGCGCAGGTTAATGAGATTTTGATTTCTTTGGTGCGTGATGGTATTTTTGGCGGTGTTGGAACGGTATTGAGTTTCTTGCCAATTATTATCACTTTGTTCTTCTTTCTGTCTCTTTTGGAGGACAGTGGGTACATGGCGCGTGTGGCTTTTGTCATGGATAAGCTGTTGCGAAAAATCGGCCTTTCCGGTCGTAGTATTGTGCCGCTTTTGATTGGCTTTGGTTGCTCTGTGCCTGCTATTATGGCGAGTCGTACCTTGTCGTCCGAACGTGACCGTAAGATGACCATTTTGTTGACACCGTTTATGAGTTGCAGCGCCAAGGTGCCGGTGTACGCCTTCTTCACCGCGGCGTTTTTTCCGGAACACGGCGGCTTTGTTATGACAGCATTGTATTTCCTTGGCATTGTTGTGGGGATTGTGGTCGCCCTTGTCTTTAGCAAGACCTTGTTTGCCGGTGATGCGGTGCCGTTTGTAATGGAACTTCCTAATTATCGCATGCCTTCCGCGAAAAGTGTGGGAATGCTTCTGTGGGAAAAATCTCGTGACTTTATCGAGCGTGCTTTCACCGTTATTTTCATTGCTTCGTTGGTGATTTGGTTCTTGAATCAATTTACTGTGACGATGAATGTTGCAACGAATCCGCAGGATAGTATGCTGGCCTCTGTGGCTGGGGTACTTGCTCCAATCTTTGCGCCACTGGGCTTTGGAGATTGGCGTATTTGTGCCGCCCT
Source organism: uncultured Peptococcaceae bacterium (assembly GCA_900553245.1). GTDB lineage: Bacteria > Bacillota > Peptococcia > Peptococcales > Peptococcaceae > UMGS1590. Next base: position 2,526 of record USCP01000003.1, on the reverse strand, counting down.
TATTACCGGCTTTATGGCAAAGGAAACTGTTGTGGCAACGCTGTTGGTACTTTTCGGCTCCTCTGAAGCGGTTATGGCAACCCTTGCACCGGTGGCTGTGGCAGCATTGTTGGTGTTCTGTTTGTTGTATACCCCATGTGCGGCTGCTGTGAGTGCGGTACGTCGTGAGCTCGGCAATAAATGGATGCTGTATGTGATTGTCTTCCAATGTGTGATTGCATGGGCAGTGGCCTTTATTGTAAAATTGGGGCTGACAATGTTCTTATAAAAAATAAAAGGAATCTGTCCGTGGTGTCAGATTCCTTTTTTTGTAAAGCAGGTATAGAAAGGATGAATGTTAGATGATGCCTTTATATCCTCATGGAGTGGCACTTAGTGATGTTGTGCGTGAGAAGCCAATGGTTGTGTTGGAAGTGGGCAACGATTTTTGTAGCGCGTGTCCGGCGATTAATTACAAGCTGGCTGCTCAATTGGAAAGTAATGAACGAATTGGTCTTTACTATATTTCTCTTAATGCCGAACCGGCGCTGGCCGCTGAATTGCAAATCTTTAGTGCACCGGCGGTGTTGGTGTATGTAGAAGGTCAGCTGACGATTAAAGAAGCGGGCTATTTTAGCCTAGAAGATATTTTTTCTCGCATTCATCGCTATCTTGAAATGCTTGAAGACTAAAAAAACGCCATGTCTGAGTGTGTTGGCTTAGACATGGCGTTTTTATCTTTTGGTTGGTTTTTTAATTTGGGCTTTATCTTAAGAGTGTTTTATGAGTGTTTTAATACAAGATAGACATTACTTCAAAAGACCGTATTCGCGCATTGCATTTGCGAGACGTTCGGCATTGGCTGCTTCAATTTCGGTAAGTGGCAAACGTACACTGCCGCCGCAGAGGTTCATGAGTTCTGCTGCCTTCTTTACTGGGATTGGATTTACTTCACAGAAGAGGGCGTTGATGAGGTCCATTGCTTCGAGTTGCATCTTAGCAGAGGTTTGAACGTCGCCATCGAGGTAATGTTGTACGATGTCGTGGGTTTGTTGTGGCGCAATGTTAGAAAGAACGGAGATCACACCCTTTTACCGAAATGAAAGCAATGGCACGATTTGGTCATCGTTACCGGAGTAAACGTCAATGTCGCCGTTGGCGATGGCAAAGAGGTGGCCGATTTGGCTGATGTTGCCAGTGGCTTCCTTGATTGCAACAATGTTTTCTACATTGCGAGCGAGCCAAACAGCGGTTTCAGGTTGGATGTTGCAACCGGTGCGGCTAGGTACGTTGTAGAGAATCACAGGAATATTGATGGCTTCAGCGATGAGCTTGAAGTGCATTTTTAAGCCGTTTTGAGTGGCTTTGTTGTAGTATGGGGTAACCACGAGAACTGCATCGGCACCGTCATCTTCGGCTTGCTTAGAGAGCATGATGGCAGTTTGGGTATCGTTAGAACCGGTCCCAGCGATGACAGGAACGCGATGGTTGACATATTTTACGGTGTGAGCGATAACTTCGGAGTGTTCCGGTTCGGAAAGGGTAGAAGACTCGCCGGTTGTACCGCAAATGATGATGGCATCGGTGCCGTTGTCAATTTGGAAATCCAAAAGACGATCCAAAGCTGGATAATCGACAGCACCTTCAGCAGTAAATGGGGTAATGATTGCGCAACCTGCGCCGGTAAAAATAGACATGTTTTTTCCTCCTTGTACATGCGTTGGGGGTCGAATTGGTGATAACAAAAAACGACGAATCCATGCGGGGACTCGTCGTTAATAAACACGATTCATTCCGATAGCTCCCCATCAATAAGATGACAGTCATGCACTTTTTAAGTACATGCCCAGCATTTTTGCCTGTAGCCTGCAACAACACTTCGGCGAAACACCCTTTTGCCACTCTTCAACACATACTGCTTGCTCCGAGTGGTTACTCTTTTGCTTCGCGACCTCTATCTAAATTTATTGTATATTTAGTATACTAGGGTTTTGTTTGTGTAATGTCAAGGGGTATTTCCGTGGAAGGTCGATTTTCTTTTAAAGTTCGTGGTATAATAGGGGCATTGACAAAGAGGAGAAGTGCTATGAAACCGCAAGACGCTTTAAAAAAATATTTTGGCTACGATTCCTTTAGACCGGGACAAGCGGAAATTATCCAAGCCTTGCTGGCCGGTCAAGATGTCTTGGCTATTTTGCCGACCGGTGGGGGCAAATCGGTATGTTATCAAATACCGGCCATTTGCATGCCGGGGATGACGGTGGTTGTATCACCGCTCATATCGTTGATGAAGGACCAAGTGGACAGTTTGGTAGAGATGGGCGTGGCGGCTCGTTTTATAAATAGTGCGACGGATGCAGAGCAATTTGCACAAACGGTTCGCATGGCACGTCGCGGTGATTTGGATTTGCTGTATGTTGCGCCGGAGCGTTTGGATAACGAAGGCTTTTGTCAGCTGTTGTTGTCTTTGGATGTGGCGATGGTTGCAGTGGATGAAGCGCATTGTGTGAGCCAATGGGGGCATGATTTTCGTCCGAGCTATATGCG
>USCP01000002.1 GCA_900553245.1 uncultured Peptococcaceae bacterium | reverse complement strand
GCATGCTCGTGTTTTTGTAATTATTTTATTTTCCAACCGAAATTCGTGAAGAGCCATAAAAAAGACTTCTGATATTTAATCAGAAGTCTTTTTTTATGTAAATGATGAAAAAACAAAAAATTATACGAGGTATTCAGGGTTCAAACATTGTAATTCTTCTGGCACAAAGAGACCGTTCTTACGAACCAATACGTCATCAAAATAAATTTCACCGCCACCGTATTCTTCTGTTTGAATAAGAACGAGGTCCCAGTGAATGGTTGAGTCATTGCCGTTTGGTGCATCTTCATAGCAACTTCCCGGTGTAAAGTGAATGCTTCCGCTGATTTTTTCATCAAATAAGATATCTTTCATTGGGTGTTTGATGTACGGATTGACACCAATGCCAAATTCACCAATGTAGCGAGCCCCTTCGTCGGCATCAAATACGGTGTTGAGCTTTTCGGTTTCGTTAGCGGTTGCTTGAATAATTTTTCCGTTTTCAAAGGTGAGGCTTACATTTTCGTAAACAGTCCCCTGATATAAGGATGGTGCATTGTAGGTGATGGTGCCGTTTACAGAGTGACGCACAGGCGCAGTATAAACTTCACCGTCCGGAATATTACATTCGCCTGCACACTTAATCGCAGGAATATCCTTAATAGAGAAGGTTAAATCTGTACCAGGCCCTATAATATGAACTTGATCCGTTTTATTGAGGAATTTTACAAGAGCGTCCATTGCAATACTCATTTTACCGTAATCGAGATTACATACTTGATAGTAAAAATCTTCAAAAGCGTGGGTGCTCATATTTGCGAGTTGTGCCATAGAACCGTTTGGATAGCGGAGAACGACCCACTTGCTATTGTTAACACGTTCATTTAAGACTTCATCGTATATTTTGTTTTGCAATTTAAGTTGCTCTTTTGGTACATCGGATAGCTCAGAAATGTTATCGCCAGCTCTTACCGCAATATAGGCATCCATTCCTTTCATTTGACGAAGTAATAAATCGGCGTTAAAGGATAATTGTTCTTCGCTGGCCCCCATTAGTAAGGCGCGATTTAAAGTTGCGTCAGCAAGATGAAGATAGGGATAACCGCCTACCTTATAGGCTTCTTCAATTAGCGCTTCTGCAAGCGGATAAGCGTCAGTGCCGTTTATGTCAATTAAAATACGCTCGCCTTTTTGTAAACGAGTAGAGTAGTTGATTAGTCCATGAGCAAGTTGTTTATTTCTTGGATCCATTTATAACGTCCTTTCTTTATGATTTCCATAGTTTTTTATCCAGAGCACGATATTGAATCGCTTCTGCGATATGCTTAGACTGAATATTCTCGGCGTGATCGAGATCGGCGATGGTTCGTGAAAGTTTCAGAATTCTATTAAGGGCACGCGCAGAAATGCCTAATTTCTCAAAAGCGCGTTGAAGTAGTCGTTTTGAGGCATCATCAAGTTGGCAATATTGCTTTATTTGTGATTGTGTCATATTACTGTTGCAATAAATGCCGGTACCGGCAAAACGTTTTAATTGAATATCTCGCGCCTTTTTGACACGCTCACGAATAGTCTCGGAAGATTCTTCCGTCTGGGTATCGTTGTATAGGTCATTAAATTCGACCGGCATTACTTCGATTTGAATATCGAATCGGTCCAATAGAGGACCGGATATTTTGCGTTGGTATCTATTGATGATAGCATCTGTGCAGGTGCAGTCGTGTTTTGGGTCGTTGAGATAGCCACATGGACAAGGGTTCATAGATGCAACTAAAAGAAAATTACACGGGAAAGTAAATTGGGCGTTCACGCGAGAAATAGTGACTTCACCATCCTCTAGTGGTTGACGCAACGCTTCAAGTACATTTTTTTGGAATTCCGGAAATTCATCCATGAATAAAATACCATTGTGGCTTAATGATACTTCGCCTGGTGTTGGAATATGACCGCCGCCAATCAGACTGGCCTGTGAACATGTATGGTGGGGGGAACGAAACGGTCGGGCGGTGACAAGAGGAGAGGTCGCGCTTAAAAGACCGGCAATAGAATGAATCTTTGAGCACTCTAAACATTCATCGACAGAAAGCGGTGGCATAATAGTTTGTAGGGCGCGTGCTAACATTGTTTTGCCGGAACCGGGGGAGCCAATCATAATAATATTATGGCCGCCGGCTGCAGCAATTTCCATCGCGCGTTTTGCTTCGTATTGACCTTTGATATCCGAAAAATCATTGCCGACACGGGGGTTATCTGCAAGAATTTGCTGAATATCCGGTCGTTTCATAGGCTGAAAATTTTCGGGATGATGTAAATAATCAACCGCTTGTGCCAAAGTTTCAAAGGCGAAGGTTGGCATGCCACTCATCGCTGCTTCTGCGCCGTTTTCTGCAGAGGTAATTAACGCTTTGCCGCTTGCTTTCATAGCCAGTGAAATTGGCAAAATCCCTTTTACTGGACGGATACTGCCATCTAAGCCTAATTCGCCAATGAAGACAGTGTTTTCTAATGCGGAAAGTGGCACTTGCTCGGTAGCGGCAAGCATTGCTATTGCAATGGCAAGGTCAAAGGAGGGTCCCTCTTTTTTTATAGAAGCTGGTGCCAAATTGATAATCGTACGGCGTGGAGGCATATCAAAGCCTTGGTTCTTCATTGATTTTGCCAAGCATGCCTTCTTTTCTTTAACGGCGCTATCCGTTAAGCCAACAATATCCCAAGTCGGAACGGCTCGGCTACTGTCAATTTCGACCTCAATTGCATTGACTGCAAGACCGTTCAATGCAGCACTATGAATACGTGCGAGCATACGCTCACCTCCGTTTTAATCTTGAATTTTATATTGTCCCCATAAATCCTTCTCAACGCCACTCATAATTCGTTGTTTAATCATTGGGTTGTCCGCCGTAAGCTTTAATAACAAAGATTTCATATCACTGCGCGTAGTATAGCCATCGGCAGGACATTTATTGACGATTAGTGGCAGCTCAAGTTGACGTGCAATTTTTGTAATGGTACTTTCTGCTACGTAAACCATAGGGCGAATGACCGTTACTTCAGAACGTGTCAAATATGCTCGAGGTGCAAAGGTTTGAATACGTCCTTCATAAAACATACTCATGAGCAATGTTTCAATAACATCATCCATATGATGTCCAAGTGCTACTTTATTGCATCCTTGTTCATGAGCCCAATTGTTAATGGCACCGCGGCGCATACGTGCACATAATGAACATGGATTTTTTTCTTTTCTTTCTTCAAAAATCAATGGACCGATTTCGCTGGGAATGATATCGAAAGGAACTTCCAGTGCAGCGCAAAATGCAGCCATATCAGTGTAATCATTGCCCCAACCGAGATCTAAGGAAACCGCTCGAATCGTGAAATTGCATGGCAAGGTGCGTTTTAATACCGCCATCGCGTATAGCATCAATGTGCTATCCTTCCCTCCGGATAAGCCGATGGCAATCGAATCATTTTCTTCAATTAGCCCGAAATCACGGCTGGCTTTTCTCATCTTAGCAAATAGATCCTTGTTGTACGGACGCCATTCATTAGCCTTCAAAAGTTCAGTCAACTCCTTCGTAAATACTAATTTCATTATAAAAAAGGAAGAAATAATGGTCAAGAAAGAAACAATGTAACAACAGTCTCTCGGAACCCTTGAGTCTAAAAGAAAAAGTCTCCTATAATAGAGCTTACAATGAAGGGAGTGTATTCTTTTGGGGAAACATCATTTTTTTAAGCGCACCATTCAAAGTGTATTGACGATTGGGCTTTGTAGCTTCTTGTTTATAAGCGGTGTCCAAGCGGCGGATGCACCGACTAAGAATGGAGAAGAACCTATTGCGCCGGGTGTTGTGCGTGAATCTTATCATTGGGGCACATCCTACGGTAATATTTTGTTTGAAGTGTTACGGTGTGATTTAACGGACCCTTATCTTGATTTGCGGTTAGTAGCCGGCCAGGGAGAGTATAATCAAAAAGCGACTGTGCCGGCAATGGCTCAACGGACAAATGCTACAGCCATGCTGAATGGGGATTTCTTTAATATGGCATTAGAAGGTGCGCCAATAGGGCCATCTATTATTGATGGGCAATTGGCATCGTCTCCTGCGGATATTCAAGGGATATTTTCGTTGGGGATTACTGAAGATAATGTAGCAAGTATCGAAGCCATGGCCTATAATGGTCGTTTAACTGCGGCAGATGGCGCGGCTTTCCCAATCGATGGACTGAATAAGACGTATTATTGGCATGACCCGTCCGGCGCGGAAAGCCATACTAATCTCATCCAGATGTACAATGATATGTGGGCGTCGACTTCTCGTGGACATTCTACAAATTCAGAGGTTTTAGTTAACGCACAAGGGGTTGTTGAACAAATTTCATACGGAAAAACATTCCCTTTCGCTGTTCCTGATGGCAAAACCATTTTACAAGTCAACGGGAAAGCTGAAGCATTTATAAAACAACATTGTCCCATTGGTTCAAAGGTAACGATTCAATCCAAGGTAACACCGGATAAAAATTGGAAATTCCTAGTGGGTGGGCACGCACTTTTGGTTGATCACGGGCGCGTGGTGCCGTATACAAAAGATTTAAATGCTTTAGCCGGTGTTAGAGCGCGTACCGCAGCCGGTGTTTCTGCTGATGGGAAAACACTGTGGTTTGTTTGTGCAGAAGGACGTACAAATAGAAGTGCCGGTGCACATCTTTCTACCTTAGGCTATTTCATGCAACATCTCGGTGTTGATCGTGCTGTCAACCTTGACGGTGGCGGTTCTACCACAATGGTCTTAAAGCATTATGGTGAGACCGCACTCTCAACTGTTATTGCGCCGGAAGGAAACGGTTGGCTCCGCCCGGTTGTCAATGGCATTGGTATCTACAATTCGGCGCCGATGGGAGAGCTTGCATCTTTTGAAACAAGCGGACCATCAACGATGGTTGTTGGCGAAACTGTGAAGATGGGCGTAGGCAAAGCTGTGGATCAGTATTATCATCCACTGAATGTAAATCCGAGCGAATATAGCATCCATTCCGATTACGGACTTGGTGCATCAAATGGTTTATATTATCTTGGCTTAAAAACTGGGACAGATACTGTTACTTTTACTCATGCATCAGGTTTAACGGAAAAGCGAACCATTCAAATTCTTGGCGAAGAAGGCTTTAAAAGTCTGTCTATTAAAACAGACCAGTTCATGGTTAACAATGGCTCTGTGGTAAAAGCAACGCTGTATGGTACAAAAAAAGATGGCAAGGTTGTCATGCTGGATCCACGTGTTGCTGATTGGCAACTTGAAGGCTTTACAGGTAGTGCGAACACTGGTACAATAACGATTGCTGACACTGCCGGTTATGCTAACGGCAAAATAATCGCTCAAATTGGTCAACTCAAAGCGGAAGCTTGGCTGGGGAACAATGATTACAATTTGCTAGACTTATATATCGACGACACGACATATTGGTTAAATGGCGAAACCTATACATTAGATCAACCGGCAATTGCGGTGAAAGGACGTACGCTTGTGCCAATTCGTTTGATTACAGAAGCCTTAGGTGGCGATGTCGAATGGATTGACAATAATAGCCCTATTACAATTTCATACAAGGGTCATCAAATTGAACTTATGGTGGATGCTACGGAAGTTATTGTCGATGGTGAAGAATACACCCTGGATATTCCAGCTCAAGTGATAAAAAATCGTACGTTAGTACCGCTGCGTTTCATTTCGGAACATTTAGGGATGACGGTTGACTACAATCCATCAACGCGATGTGTCAGTGTATGCGGACTAAAATAATTCAAACGGAGGACAATCATATGACACTCATCCGCTTGTTTTTGATTCTTTTAGGATGGTTATGCCTTGGCCTAGGCACGTTTGGCATGTTTTTGCCTGTATTACCTACAGTACCACTGTATCTTTTGGCAACACTTTGCTTTGCAAAAAGCTCTACAAGGCTTCATGAGTGGTTTACGGGCACTAAAGTTTATAAGAAAAATCTTGAAAGCTACGTCAAAGGTCAGGGGATGACATTACATACTAAATATCGTATCACGATTACTATCACTGTAAGTATGGCACTTGGTGCCTTTCTTACAAATGATTTGCCGGTAGTATTAGCGCTTTTAGCGATAATTTGGTGTGGCTTGATGATTTATTTCTTTGCTTTCGTAAAAACGCAACCTGTAAAATAAGAAAAGCCCTTGCAGCATCAAACTGCAAGGGCTTTTATATACTTATAATTCCGGCTCAAATGTATTATTCTACATCTGGCGCATTATAGGTCTTAAAGGTCATCATATTCAGAGGGATTTCCTTTAAGTGTTCAACCAGGTCAGGACGACCCCAGAAGTTTTCTTCTGCACCGAGGTCTTTTGCATCACCGAGTAGAAGAACAACAGGGACTTGACCGCCAAAGCCTTTGATGTAGGCTTGGATGTATTTTGCGCGTTCGAGTGGTTCTTTGTCAATAAAAGACTTATCGACAACAGCAACGCCGATTTCTCTTGCCGGAGTTTTTACGATAGCACCATTAAATTTCATTTTAGCACCTCCCAATAACGTAATTCATCGTTTATATTATAGCATGAATTAGGGCTAAAGTGGCTAAAATGTTTCAATTTGAGATATAATAAACAGGGAGGGATAACTATATGCAACCATGGAAAGATTTGGCGATTAGTCATATTAAAGAAATTGTATTAGAAATGCCAGAAGAAGTAAGGATTGAAGCATGCAGAGAATTGCTTACAGATTCTAGAAAAGGCGTGGTTTCTTTTGCAGATAAAACACTCAAGCAAATTGAAAAAAATGCAATGGAGCGAGCACGTTTGCAGGAAATGTGGCGGTATGAAGAGGAAGCTAGTGCACAAGGGTATAAGTATATAGTCGGAACTGATGAAGTGGGTAGAGGGCCGCTTGCTGGCCCTGTCGTAGCTGCTGCAGTTGTGCTACCGCGTGATTTTGAAGCCATCGGTATAAACGATTCGAAAAAACTCAGTGAAAAGAGAAGGCTCGAATTGGATGCGCTCATTAAACGCGATGCCTTGGCATATTCGATTCAAGAAGTGTCTGTTGAGGATATAGATCGTTTGAATATTTTACACGCGGCAGAGCTAGCGATGAAGCAAGCGGTAGAAGCCTTACCTTTTGGTGATATATGCTTTATTGACGGTGAAAACCAACCGCAATTACATATTCCAACTCGCAACCTTATAAAGGGGGATAGTAGGAGTATATCAATTGCAGCGGCATCAATCATTGCAAAGGTCTATAGGGATCACTTGATGGTTGAGTATGACGAAATATATCCGGAATTTGGATTTGCTAAGCATAAAGGTTATGGTACAGCGGAACATTATGATGCGTTACATCGATATGGGCCTACGCCTATTCATAGACGTAGCTTTAGGTTAAACTGAAAAAAGCACCTAACAAGTGGATGTTCACTTGTTAGGTGCTTTTTTGTTTTAATCGTGATTAACGAGACTTTCGGCGTAATCAAGGGCTTCTACAATATTTGCACGGAAGTTTTGCTTCCCGACTAAATCTATGAAGCCATCTTTTTTCATAACAGAAAGCGGTTGTGCATTAACGTGAGAGAAAATCATTGTAATGTCACGTTTCTTTGCATCAGCAACCATGTCATGGAGGATTTTCATTGCATTGGCATCAATTGCCGGTACACTTCTCATACGGATGACAACAACTTCGGTTTTACGATCAGTTTCAAAACGAAGATTTTTGTTTGCAACTGCAAAGAAAAGAGGACCGCTAATTTCAAATACACGGATGCTGTGTGGAATATCTCTGAAGCGGCGCGCTTCTTCTGGATCTACATTTTCATCGTCTGCATATTTCCATGCCTTAATATCGGATGTTTCTGTCATACGTTTCATGAAGAGCAATGCACCCAACACAACGCCAACTTCAATGGCGATGACCAAGTCGAAAATAACAGTGAGTAAGAAGGTGCATACCAGTACCGCAACGTCACTGCGAGGTGCGGTACGACACAGGCGCGCGAAACCGGTCCAGTCGGCCATATTAATAGCGACAATGAGTAATACAGAGGCCAATGTTGTCATTGGGATGAGGGCGGCAAGAGGCATTAAACTTACAAGAATGATAGTAAGAACAACACAGTGTGTAATGCCGGCGATAGGTGTGCGACCACCGTTACGGACGTTTGCTGCAGTTCTGGCAATAGCACCAGTCGCCGGGATACCGCCAAATATACCGGAAAAGATATTCCCAAGCCCTTGGCCTAACAACTCGGCATTAGATTTATGATTATCACCAATCATACCATCGGCAACAACAGCAGAGAGCAAGGACTCTATCCCTGCTAAGACCGCAATGGTAAATGCAGGAGAAAGCATTTGTTCCACCAAATGGAAAGTGATTTTTGGCATGTGTGGCGTAGGGAATGATGCGCTTAGTTCACCGAATACACTTCCAATGGTATCAACCGGAAGTTTTGCATAGTAGACGATTGCTGTTGTGATGATAATCGCAATTAAAGACCCTGGAATTTTCTTAGTGATTCTAGGAGAAATCAACATAATTACAATTGCTAAAAGACCAATTCCAGTGGCAGTCCAGTTAATGGTATCGATATTTTGGATGTAAACGACAATTTTCTCTAAGAATTCGGATGGTGCTGATTCAATGCCGAAACCAAAGAAATCCTTGAGCTGACCGGCAAATAATGTTACTGCGATCCCGCAAGTAAAACCGGTGGTAATAGTGTAGGGAATGTACTTAATCAAAGTACCGAATCCTAAAAAGGCCATAACGACCAACATAATACCGGCTAAAATTGTTGCGACAATTAAACCGTCGATGCCATATTGAGCAACAATCCCATAAATAATAACAACGAAAGCTGCTGTTGGTCCGCCAATCTGTACGCGACTTCCGCCGAAAAATGAAATAAAGAAACCAGCAATAATAGCAGTATAAAGGCCGCGTTCAGGGTTTACACCTGACGCAATAGCAAGGGCAATAGACAATGGTAGGGCGATGATTGCAACAATTAAGCCGGCAATAACGTCCTTTGAGAATTGAGAGAAAGAGTAGTCTTTTAGACAGTCAAATAGTTTTGGCTTCAAATCCTCCATAAGTACCTCCTTAATGAAATAACATGCATTAGACCACGAAAAAGCAGATAATAAAAGTTATTATCTGCTTCGTATAAATATTCAATTTGCCTTGAGGCTTTTTCAGTATAGCTAATTAGTACAATAAATGCAAGGGATGTCAGCAAAAGATTACAGCGTTTCTAAAAAATACAGTAATAAGCCTGAATTACGACATTTAACTTGTAACAGATGAGGGAGGTGATCCTATGCAGTCATATAATAAAGCAATATAAATATTGATAATAAAAATGGTTGCCGGTGAATAAAAAATAAAATATCTTGTTGGATTGGTAACTCATCATTAAAAAATTATTAAATACAATATACCCTGTTAAAAAAGCGAAATAGAATGGTGGGTGCTATAATTAAATGCAAACCAAAAAGATAACAATGGTCATTAACAATCTAGTAAAAAAAGAAAAATAAGAGGCAATTAACAATGCTTGGTTAATATCTAATGGGAAAATTGTAATATAATGACTCAAATTACGAGATTATTTGGGAAATTGATTTTAGTTTCTTGACCTTTTATCAAATGAGGCTTATTATTATATCATAACAACTACTATGTAGGAGGATAATTATGAGCGAATTAAATGTTGTTGTAATTGGTGGTGTTTCTGCAGGCCCTAAAGCTGCAGCTCGTCTCAAACGTTTAGTACCAGATGCAAAAGTTACTTTGATTGAACGTGGTCATGATATTTCTTACGGTGGCTGCGGTCTTCCATATTTCATCGGTTCTACCGTTAAGCAATTAAGTGACTTAATGACCACTTCTTGGGATGCTGTTCGTACCCCGGAATTCATGAAAGCTACCAAAGATATCGATACCTTACTCGGTTGGGAAGCTACTAAAATTGACCGTGAAAACAAAATTGTTGAAGTTAAAGAAGTAGCAACTGGCGAAGAAAAGAAACTTCCTTATGACAAGGTTGTTATCGCTACCGGTGCTAAGAACTTCGTTCCTCCAATCAAAAATGTTGACGCTCAAGGCGTATTCGGCTTGAAGACCCCTAACGATGGCGCTAGCATCCAAAACTACCTCAAGACCGGTGTTGGCAAAGCTGTTGTAATTGGCGCTGGCTTGATTGGTATGGAAACTGCTGAAGCATTCGCTAACTGGGGCGTAGATGTTACCGTTATCGAAATGATGGATCAAATCTTCCCTAAGTTGGTTGACAAGGATTTGGCTTTCGTAGTACAAAACTACCTCGAATCTGAAGACATGAACTTCATGCTTTCTACCGCTGTTAAAGAAATCAAAGTTGACGACGAAGGTAAAGTATGCGGCGTTGTTACTGACAAGGGCGAACTCGATTGCGAACTCGTTCTCGTTTCCGCTGGTGTACGTTCCGAAGTTAGCTTGGCTGTAGACGCTGGCCTCGAAGTTGACCGTACCATCGTTGTTAACGATTACATGCAAACTTCTGACCCAGACATCTATGCTGGTGGTGACTGCGTATCTTGCACCCATCGTATCACCGGCAAGAAGATTTTTGCTCCAATGGGTTCTACCGCTAACAAGCACGGTCGTATCATTGCTGATAACATTGCTACTAACAACACCGAAAAGTTCCCAGGCGTATTGGGCACTTCCATCTGCAAGATGTTCGACTGGTCCATCGGTAAAGTTGGTTTGACCGAAGCTGATGCACAACGTGAAGGCTATGACTACGTAACTTGCGTTGTTCCAGGTTCTGACATTACTCACTTCATCCCTGGCAAGAAGACCATCATGATTAAGGTTGTTGCTGAAAAGGGTACCCGTCGTATCCTCGGCGTACAAGCTGTAGGTCCTGGTGAAGTTGCTAAGCGTATCGACACCATGGCTGGCGCACTTTCCGTTAAGCCAGATATGACTGCATTTGACATGGCTAACATGGACTTGGCTTATGCTCCTCCATTCTCTTCTGCAGTAGATAACTTGCTTGTAAACGGTAACGTTATCGGCAACGAATTGGATGGTCGTGCTCATTCCATCAACTTCTGGGATACTGTAGAACGTTTCAACGATGACAAATCCCTCTTCGTTGACCTTCGCAGCGATTCCGAATTCTCCAAGCACCCATTCGAATGCGACAACTACTATCGTATTCCAATCGAAGAATTGCGTGCACGTTGCAATGAATTGCCAAAGGATAAAGATATCCTTCTCTTCTGCCACCTCTCTACCCGTGGTTATGAAGCTCAACTCATTCTCGAAAGAGAAGGTTTTAAAAACGTTTACTTCATCCAAGGTGGTATCCACTTCTGGCCTTTCGAAAAATTCATCGAAAAGAAGTAATTTGAAATTCAAAAAGCGTTTCGGTTTTTCCGAAACGCTTTTTTTGTTGCTTAAAATTCTTTGGCTCGAATAAATATTGTTGTATATTGGTATTGACAGGCTACTTTTGCTGGATATTTGATGTATGGAAATAGTTTTTGAGGGATTGGGCGTAGAAAGCGTGCTTGACGTTATTTCAAACGACTAAAGCCGGTAAACAACCCGCTGAGGAGCGGGGTTGCAGTGTTGACGGATTTGTGTCTGGTATAATAGAATAGGAGGAGTGATTAGAATACCGCATACTAAATGCATAGAGGAGGAGCTTTATGTATGATCATATTTTAATTCGCTACGGCGAATTAGCATTAAAAGGAAAAAATCAAAAACAATTTTTAAAAACACTTGTTAGAAACATTAGACACCAAATTAAAATAGATACCGGTGAAGCCTGCGAAATAAAAGATATTCATGGCAGAATCATTCTGCCTCTTAACGGACAAGAACCGGAATATTATTACCCTAGTTTGGATCGTGTTTTTGGTCTCGCTTCTTATAGTCCTGTATGCTCTACAGAATTAAGCGAAGATGCTATTATTCAAACTGCAATTGAAGAAATGAAACGTTTCGAAGATCAAGGAAAAACATTTCGTGTTACCGTAAAACGCGCAAATAAACGTTTTCCTATTCGCTCTATGGATATGCAAGTGCTGGTTGCGGAACGTGTTCTAGAAAATGTATCCGGTTTAGAAGCGGATTTGAGAAATTACGATGTCGAATTAAACATTGATATCAGATTCGACCAGGCATATGTTTATGTTGATAAATTGAAGGGATTAGGCGGTTTGCCGTTAGGGACCGGTGGTCGTGCGGTTGCGCTGTTGTCGGGTGGGATTGATAGCCCTGTTGCGATGTGGTCTATCATGCGCCGCGGTGTTGATGTTGAAGCCATTCATTTTCACTCTTATCCGTATACTTCGCAACAAGCAGAAGACAAGGTGTTGGCTCTTGCAGAAAAAGTAGCGAAATATGGTGGGCAAGTGAATGTGCATTTGGTGCCGTTTACGCGTATTCAGGAAGCGATTGGCATGAATTGCTTTGAAAATCTACGTATTACGATTATGAGAAGAATTATGATTCGTATTGCAGAACGTATTGCAACGATTCGTAACGCTAAAGCAATTGTAACCGGTGATGATTTAGGGCAAGTGGCAAGTCAAACAATTGAAAGTATTTTTGCAATCAATGAAGTAACTACGATGCCAATTTTACGTCCGTTGATTTCATTTGATAAACTTGATATTATGGAAATTGCACACAAGATTGATACCTACGATACATCTATTTTGCCTTATGAAGATTGTTGTACTGTATTTGTTCCGAAAGAACCAAAAACTAAACCTAAAGTGGACGAGTGCCAACATAACGAATCGCTCATTCCAGATTTGGAAGATATGATTTGGAAAGCAATCAAAGATACTGTAACAGTATCTTGTTTCGGCGATGGTAGAGAACAAATCCGTAAACCTTTTGAAATGCCAGCGGGAGGCGAAAACTAATGGGAAAGAATTTGTACGAAACCCCCAGAGATAAAGGTAAATGGAATGTGCAAAATGAAAGTCACAGCAAAACGGTTAATCACGGTGCAAACGATAAAAAAGCACATTTAGAAGCGTTAAAAAAACGTTTCAAAGACCAAAAGAAGTAAAAGAAACGCCCTTGCATTTCACATGCAGGGGCGTTTCTTTTAGAAAATGATTTTTAAGAGTGCTTCAAGAAAGATGGCGATAATAAATAATATGCCAAAGTATTTATTGGTCTTAGAACAATAAATCATTCCGCGCATCATTTTGCGAGGAGATTGATTGGTGCTTTCAAAAGCAGTTATGCAATGAATAGCGAAAGGAATGGAAAGTAATGGTAATAAGATGATTACGCTATGGCCATATGACCATAAAACAAACAACCAAACATATGCCAAAGTAAAGCCTGAAATCATAAATAGGAGGGTGCGCTCATGGCCCAATAAAATCGCTAGGGTGCGACGACCGTTCGCTTCATCCGGTACGCGATCTCGCAAACTATTAGCGGTTAAAAGCAAACCGACTAAGATGTTGATTGGTACGCTGATAGCGAATGCGCCCCATGTGATGGTGCCTGTTTGTGTGTAGTACGCAATCATACAATAACCCGTTCCCATTAGTGTTCCGGCAAATGCTTCGCCAAACGGAGAACGAGAGATTGGATAAGGCCCCCCAGTATAACAATAGCCAATAAGCAAGCAGATTGCGCCTACCACAAGAAGCAACCAAGAGGTGCTCATTGCTAATATAATACCTAAAAGTCCGGAAAGGGCGTAAAGGCTGAAAGCAGCGAACAATACAGATTTCGGTGCTATGCCTTCACGCACAATGGCACCGCCGATGCCAACGGTTTCTTCTGTATCTAATCCATTCTTGAAATCGTAATATTCATTAAACAAGTTGGTTGCTATTTGTATTAGCACTGCGCATAGAATCATAACAAGACCAAGTATAGGATGAAATGCTCGGTCAGCGTATAAAGCATAGCCGATTCCCACAAGGGGAGGGATGATACTTGCCGGCAATGTATGAGGACGCGTCAACTTCCAGTAAAACTTAAAACTTTTCATGCTACATCTCCTTTGAAATAGGTATAAACCGCATCATAGCGCTATTCTGTTACATTTTTTTTACTTGTTTTGTGTTTATTTTATCAGATTTCTTTGCTATAATGAAGGACAGAAACATAATTTTATAGATGTGGGGTGTTAAAACTATGGCATATGTAATTGATTCTTCCGCATGCCTTTCTTGCGGCGCATGTGAAGGCCAATGTCCTGTAGGTGCTATCTCTGATAGCGGAGACGGTACTCGTGTTATCGACGCTGGTAATTGCATTTCTTGCGGTTCTTGCGCAGGTGTTTGCCCAGCAAACGCAATCGCAGCTGAATAATGATTAAAGAAAGGCTTATTGCACACGTAATAAGCCTTTAATAGTTTTTAGGTGACCATGAAGAAATATTATGCAGTTAGAAAAGGCCGCACAACCGGTATTTTTGATAGTTGGAGCACATGTGAACAACAGATAAAGGGATTTTCCGGGGCGGAGTATAAAAGTTTTAAAACCTTAAAAGACGCGCAAATGTATTTGCAAACTTATCAAGAAAATAATGCGTCAAACATAGCATTGGGACATCGTTATCCATGCGCCTATGTTGATGGTAGTTATGATGTGGTTACGCATCGATTTTCCTATGGTGCTGTCATTCTAATAGATGAAAACAACGAAAAACAGTTTTCAAAAATGTTTAATGATCCTTCTCTTGCAAAAATGCGTAACGTTGCTGGAGAAATCAAGGGTTGTGAGTTTGCTATTTCCTATGCTTTAGAGCATCAATGGGAAACCATCGACATTTATTACGACTATTATGGCATTGAAAAGTGGGCGTTGGGAGAGTGGAAACGTAATCTTCCGGAAACGCAGGCTTATTACGAATTTTGTCAAGACGCGTTATCAAAAATGAAAATTCGCTTTGTAAAAGTCAAGGGGCATTCTGGGGAACGGTATAATGATCTTGCGGATGCACTGGCAAAACAAGCTTTAAATTTATAACGATCGGAGAACACGAATGAGTTTAAAAAAGACAATAGCAGGTTCGCTGGTGTTGTCGCTTGGTTTAACCACCGTGATGGCGTCACCGGCAGTTGCAAAATCCATTTCTGAATTACAAAATGAACAAAATTCCGTTAATAATTCCATCGAAAAAAAGAAAGAGGAATTAAACAATACATCTACTCAGAAATCAGAGACCGTTGCGAAAATGAAGGAAATTAACGATTCTATTAACGCAACTGAAAAGAAAATCGCTGCTTTCTCTACTCAGATTTCAGATCAACAAGTAAGTATTGATGAAACCAATGCTCAGATTGCTGAAACAGAGAAAAAACTCGCCAAGGCTCAATCTGATTTAAATAATCGTTTGGTTAATATTTACAAGGAAGGCAACATCAACTATTTGGAAGTCCTATTTCAATCCGAAGACTTTTCAGATTTTTTAACGCGTTTTGAATACCTTTCTTTTATTTCTAAGCGTGATAAGGATTTAGTGGATGAAGTAAGTGCTACAAAAGCACAATTGGATAACCAAAAAGCAACTTTAGAACAACAGCTGCAATCTCTGAATGCTTTAAAAGCAGAAGAGGAAGGGGTAAAAGGGCTTTTACAGGAACAACAAGCCACCCAAAAAAGTGTATATGCTGAGCTTGAAAAAGACGAAGCGGCAATTAAAGAAAATATTGCTGTGATGCAAGCGACATCTGCTGAAATCGGTAATCAAATTGTTGCATTACAACAACAAGCTGCCGCACAACAAGCAGCACAGCAACAAGCTGCAGGTGACGGTGCAACCGTTGCACCAAGCACCGGTAATATTCAAAATTCCGCTGCGGGCGGTGGCGTTTGGCCGGCTCCTGCTAGTAGAATTATCACTAGTACCTACGGTGGTCGCGCATACCCTATTGACGGGAGTTACAATTTCCATCTGGGGTTGGATATTGGGGCCGGTTATGGTACTCCAGTTGTTGCTTATCAAGGCGGTACCGTAATTATTGCCACCTATCATTGGAGTTATGGCAACTATGTTGTTGTTGACCATGGGAATGGTTTGAGTACGTTATATGCCCATATGTCTGCTTTGAACGTGAGTGCAGGCAGTAAGGTTTCGGCAGGTCAACAAGTCGGGGCAGTTGGCTCCACGGGTTCTAGCACAGGTCCGCACCTTCATTTTGAAGTGCGTATCAATGGTTCTACAGTAGACCCAGCACCATATCTTGGTATTTAATCGAAAGCTCTGAAAGAAACGTCTTTCAGAGCTTTTTTCTGGAAAATATAGAGAAAACGGAGATTATTATGAAACTTTCAAAAAAAGACATCAAAGAATTAAAAGCACAAGCGCAAGAGCTCAAGCCAAAAGTTTTAGTTGGTAAAAACGGTCTAAATGAAGGCACCCTTCAATCTATTGATGAAGTTTTAGAAGCAGACGAACTTGCGAAAATTAAGTTCTTGAATAACAGCATTGAAATTACTCAAGAAATGTGCGAAGAATTAGCAGAAGAACTTCAAGCTGAATTGGTACAAAAAATTGGTAGAATGATTATTTTATACAGAGAAAAGATTGAAGACTAAAAGATTGGATTGGTGACTATATGATAAACAAAGCAAAGCGAATTGTTGTCAAAGTTGGGACGAGCTCGCTAACCCATAAAAATGGTCACATTAATCTGCGCTTTATTGATAAACTAAGTGCGGTACTTACGGATTTAAAAAACGAAGGCTTTGAAGTCATTCTGGTCACTTCCGGTGCTATTGGCGTAGGGAAATATCGATTAAACTTACAAGATAAGCATCTTTCAATTAGTGAAAAGCAGGCTATGGCAGCAATAGGTCAAGGATTATTGCTGCACATTTACGAAAAAAGCTTTACAGAATATGGCCAGCTTACTGCCCAATTGCTTCTTACTAGAGAAGATATAAAAATTCGTAAACGATTTTTGAATGCGCGCAATACCATTTTAGAGCTTTTAAAACTCGGTGTGATTCCGATTGTGAATGAAAACGACAGCGTTGCCAACGATGAAATTAAATTTGGCGATAATGACACCTTGGCTGCACTCGTTGCCGTCCTCTGTGATGCTGATTTAACAATTTTGCTTACAGATATTGATGGGCTTTATACCGGTAATCCACATATTGATAAAAACGCAAAAAAAATTGATGTTGTTGAGAAAATTACTATAGACATCGAAGATATGGCGGGAGCACCGTTATCTATCGTTGGTACTGGCGGTATGCATACAAAAATTGAAGCAGCAAAAATCTCCACTAATGCGGGCATCCCGATGATTATTGCTTCTGGTGAAAATCCAAGTATCCTTTATGATATGGTTGCTGGATTGTCTGTTGGTACGCTCTTCAAAGCGACGCATCGACCAATTCATTCTCGTAAATCTTGGATTCTTTATGGCTCTGAAGAAGAAGGCATTATTTATGTGGATGAAGGTGCAAAAAAAGCGCTTCAAGAACGTGGTACTTCCTTGTTGCCAAGTGGGATTATTAACGTTAGCGGTGAATTTGAACGTGGGGCTATTGTTGCGATTGCCGATATCGGTGGAAATACTTTTGGAAAGGGAATTTCTAATTACTCATCGATATTCATAAATCGTATTAAGGGCTTAAAAAGCAACTGTATTTATAACAAATATTTGGATTATAATGAAGAGGAAATTATTCACAGAGACAATCTCGGCATCCTTTAAAAGAGTAGGTGACAATTCAGCATGAAGATTGGTTTGTTTGGTGGCACGTTTGATCCGATTCATTTGGGGCATGTTGATATGATTCGTCAAGTGTGTGACCATATGCCTTTGGATCAGGTGATTTTTATTCCGGCTTATATTCCACCTCATAAAAATAGAATCATTACTCCGTATACTCATAGAATGGCAATGACCGCGCTAGCGTTACAGCATGATCCTTCATTTGAAATCTCGGACTATGAAAGCAAAACATCTAAACCATCGTATACTTATCACACACTTTCCTATTTTAGAGAAGCCTGCCCAAAAGATGAATTCTTTTATATTATGGGCGCAGATTCTTTTAACAGTATTAAAAGTTGGTATAGATGGGCTGATCTCTTGTGTTTAAGTAATTTTATTGTGATAGATCGTCAATCGTATCCGCTTAGTATCGATGCAACAACAAAAGGTGTACTTAATAAGAGTCCTTTTACGGTATATCATATGCCGTTAAAAACCATTCCTGTATCTTCAACGTTGATTCGACAACAGTTGAAGGATCAAGTGACTATGCCGAATTATTTGTCTCGTGATGTCTATGATTATATTAGGGGAAATAAATTATATCTGGAGTGATTTTTTATGGAATACCAAGCAATCGTAAAAAACAAGCTCTCAAAAAAACGTTATGAACATTCTGTAAGAGTGGCTGAAACTGCCGTTAAATTAGCAGCGGCACACGGGCAAGATCAACATAAAGCCGAACTGGCAGGATTGCTTCATGATTATTGTAAAGAAATGCCAAAGGAAGAGATTGTAAAAATATGTGTCGATGGCGATTTGCTTACCTCTGAATATGATTTGCTCATGCCACAAATTCTTCATGGACCAGCGGCGTCAATTGCATTAAAAGATGAAGGCATTGTACAAGATACGCAAATATTGCAGGCCATACGGTTTCATACCACCGGTTATCCGCATATGGATACCCTCGCAAAAATTATCTTTATTGCAGATTATATCGAACCGGGAAGAAGTACACCGAATATTGATGATTTGATGGGCATTGCGTTAAAGAATATTGATGCATGTGTGGTTGAAATAATTGATAGGACGAGCAAATATTTGATTGGTGAGCATAGACTTATCCACGAAGATATGATTAAATTAAGAAACGAAATAATAAGCAAGGAGTAACTGGCTTAAAATGAACAAAATAATAGAAGAATTTGTACGCTTGATGGACCTTAATAAATGTGAAGATATTACCGTTTTAGATATGAACGGGATGACCTATCTTGCAGATTATTTCATCATTGCAACTATTAAAAACAAACCCCATGCCGATATGATTGCTAATAAGTTAGAAAAATTAAATTTCAATCTTACCGGTAGCAACTATTTCCGCACTGAAGGAAAACAACAAGGGGACTGGTTATTGATTGATACCGGTGATTTGATTGTTCACCTTTTCCAACCGGAAACCCGTTTCTACTACAACCTTGATGGCTTATGGGGCGACGCAGAAAGAATTGATATCTCATCGTTGTTGATCGATTAACGGAGGTGTGTGGAAATGACTGTAGGCTTCTTTGATTCTGGTATTGGCGGAATTTCTGTATTAGAAAAAGCTGCCGCACAGTTAACGCATAATCAGTTCCTTTTTTATGCGGACTCCTCACACGTTCCTTATGGAACAAAAAGCAAACAACAAATTATAGAATATGTCGACCATGCAGTATCATTTTTACATGCGCAGGGTGCCGATGTCGTTGTCTTGGCATGCAATACTGCAACCAGTGCCGCTGCGAATTATTTGCGCGAAAAATATCCGTTTCCTATTTTAGGAATGGAGCCAGCCGTGAAGGTAGCGTCTAAAACACTAGATGAAAATGATGCAACTAAAATTATTGTTACGGCCACTGAGCTCACACTCAAATTAGAAAAATTGGAATCTCTTATTCAGCGATTGGGTGTGACAGAGCACGTTGAAGAGTTGTCTTTGCAACGTCTTGTTGAGTTTGCGGAAAATGATATTTTCGACGGCGAAGTATTAAATAACTACTTGAAGCAGCAATTAAGTTTATGCGATGTGGCCAATACTTCTGCATTGGTACTGGGGTGTACACATTTTACCTTTTATAAAACACTTATCCGTCGCATTATGTTAGATTTAACAGGGCATGCTATTCCTGTTGTAGACGGAAATGAGGGCACAGTCAATCACTTGGCCTCAATAGTAGAGCCGGAATTTGTAGATGCAAAACCTTTGGTAGAAAGAATTCGCTTTTTTGAAAGTGATCACGAAGTTCCTTTTGCAAAGTACGAACATTTATTAAATCGTGCTCATTTTGAAAATGCTGGAGGATATTAACATGAAAAGCGCTTTATTTATTGTAAATCCAAATGCCGGCAAAATGGCTATGCGTGAGAATTTACTTGATGTACTTAGTAAATTTAATGCACACGACTATAAGACAACCGTCTATATTACTCAAAAAGCCAATGATGCAACAGAGTATATTCAAACCCATGGTGAAGGCCATGATTTAATTATTTCGTGTGGTGGTGACGGCACTTTTAATGAAATCCTACGTGGCATTACCGCATCTGATAAAGAGTTTGCACCACTTACCTGCATACCTACTGGTACGGTTAACGATTTTGCTCGCTCTTTAGGAATACCAAGTGATATCCAGCTTGCTGCGGATATCATTCTGGATTCTAAACCGCATAACTATGACTTTGGCATTTTTAATGGCGAAATTTTTAGTTATGTGGCTGCAGCGGGTGCTTTCACTGAGGTGTCTTATGGTACGCCGCAATATCTAAAAAATCTTCTTGGAAAATTTGCTTATTTCTTAGAAGCTTCCAAGAAATTGACCGATTTATCCGATGTGTTTTCATTAACCATCGAAATTGATGGTGAAACCATTATTGAAGGCGATTTTATTCTTGTAGCGGTTTCAAATTCAAAGTCTATAGGTGGATTCTTACAATTTGATGATGACGAAGAAAAATCAATGTTGACAGATGGAATGTTTGAACTTACGTTGATTCGGAGTCCGGTCACTCCGATAGATGTACAAAAAATGATTCATTCCATAAAAATGCGTCAATATGATAATGATTGTATTCGCAGTGTCAAAGGGAAATCATTTAAAATTACTTCTGCACGTCCATTACCATGGACGCTGGATGGAGAATATGCCGGAGAATTTGAAGAAACGACAATAGCCTTACATCATAAATGTATTCAATTGGTTTTCCCAGATTAAGAATAAAATGTTTATTATTGAAAGGATGAAAAATAGATGATTAATAAAAACTATGAAAACCTCAAGAACAATTACTTATTTTCAACCGTAGCGGAAAAGGTTCGCAATTACTCCGAAGCAAATCCTGACGCGGATATTATTAAACTTGGGATCGGCGATGTGACCAAACCATTGGCAAAAACTGTTATTGCAGCATTACATAAAGCTGTTGACGAAAATGCTGTCAGCGAATCTTTTATGGGGTATGGCCCGGAACAAGGTTATGCATTTTTACGTGAAGCCATTGCAAATTACTATGGTAAATTGCATGCAGAAATTGATGCGAGCGAAGTATTTGTAAGTGACGGCGCAAAAAGCGATATTGCGAACATCCTCGATATTTTTGATAAAAACTGTCATGTAGTTATTCCGGATCCTGTGTACCCTGTTTACTTGGATACCAATATTATGGATGGTCGTGAAGTAAGTTTCTTGAACGCTAATCAAGGAAACAACTTCTTGCCAATGCCTGAGGATCTTCAAACCGACAAGAATCCTGATATTATTTATCTTTGCTCTCCTAACAATCCTACCGGTGCCTGCTACAATAAAGAGCAACTTAAAGTATGGGTTGACTATGCAAATGAACACGGTTCTGTGATTTTGTTTGACAGTGCTTACGAAGTATTCGTGTGTGTAGATGAATTGCCACGCACTATTTTTGAAATTGAAGGCGCTAAGACCTGTGCCATCGAAATCGCATCTTTGAGTAAGACTGCAGGTTTCACTGGTACTCGTTGCAGCTATACCGTTGTGCCAAAAGAATTGGTTCGTGATGGCCACTCCTTAAAGGACATGTGGAACAGACGTCAATCCACTAAGTTTAATGGTACACCATATATCGTTCAAAGAGCTGCAGAAGCTGTATTTACCGATGAAGGTTATGCTGAAATTATGGAAAACATCCGCGGCTACCAACATAATGCAAAGATTATCACTGATACTTTAGATGAGCTCGGGATTTACTATACCGGTGGGCACTATTCCCCATATGTATGGTTAAAATGCCCTAACAATATGAGCTCTTGGGAATTCTTCGATTTCTTATTGGAAAAAGCCCAAGTAGTAGGGACACCAGGTGAAGGTTTTGGTAGCAACGGCGAAGGTTTCTTCAGATTGACTGCTTTTAATACCCCTGAACGCACCAGTGAAGCAATGGATCGTTTGAAAAACCTTCTGAAATAATTTTGAGAAGGTGAATAAATGATTCATTTTACAAACGCCGGTCATACCTTTAAAAATGGTACGGTCGGTCTAGCAGATATTAATTTAAATATTGAGGCAGGGGAATTCGTTTACATTGTCGGTGAAAGCGGCGCGGGTAAATCAACCTTTGCTAAGCTGTTGCTTCGCGAACTAATTGCTACAAGTGGAAACATTCGTGTCGATAATGTTGACCTTGCGAAGATTAAAAAGCGTCGATTGCCTTTTTATCGTCGAAAAATAGGCTTCGTTTTTCAAAATTTTCGTTTATTGGAAGATCGTTCAGCTTATGAGAATGTTGCCTTTTCTTGCGAATGTATTGGATTACCAAGAAAAGAAGTTGTGAAACGCACCAGAGAAGCATTAGAATTTGTTGGCTTGACGGATCGACAGAATCATTATCCAAGAGAACTATCCGGTGGTGAGCAACAACGCGTCGCTATTGCACGTGCGATTGTCAATAAACCTCAGATTGTCATTGCGGATGAGCCAACAGGTAATCTGGATCCGAATCACGGAGAAGAAATTTTCAAATTGTTCGAGGCCATCAATGAGATTGGCACTACGGTCATTATGGCTACTCACGATGAACTCTTAGTGGATAAACACCCACATCGAGTGGTGACCTTGTCAAATGGTCATATTGTAAGAGATAGTGTGAATGGGGGGTATTGGTTAGATGTTCCTAACGAAAATTAAATACACCATTCGTGATAGCTTTCGTCAAATCACGCGACACAAGTTACTTTCTTTTTTAACAATACTGACCATTGCTATTACCTTGACGATGTTTAGCGTAGCTTCTTTGGTCGGAATCAAGAGCTATAATGCATCAAAGAGTATTGAAAACCAATTGAGGGTGGTTGCATTTCTTAAACAACCATCGTCACCGGAAAAAAACGTAGATTTACTAAAAAAGCTCGAAAAAACAGCACATGTTGAAAATGTTGAGTACATTAGTAAAGAGGAAGCTCTTCAAACACTTGATGAGCAAATGAAAGACACTGAAGTGGATGTGAAAGAATCCTTAAACGGCGATAATCCATTGCCGGACTCTTTTCAAATCACAGTGGATCAACCGGAAAATATCGAAGCTATCGCCAAAACATTAGAGAGCAATACTATTATTGACAGTGTCAAGTACGGTCAGGATTTAGTAGAAAATGTAGTTAGTTTTAATAAATCCGCTGCTGTTGTCGGTTCAATGATTATTGTGCTGCTTGTATTTGCAACACTTTTCTTGATTAATATCACTATTCAATTGACTGTTAACAGTCGCAAAGATGAGATCCAGATTATGAAGCTTGTAGGTGCAAAAAACAGCTTTATTCGTATGCCATTCTTTATCGAAGGGATGATTCTCGGAGCCTTTGGGGCTGTTGTGGCAGGTGTGTTTGTATATTGGGGATATGAAAATATCTATTCCTATATCTCTGCAAATTTGCCGTTTTTGCCATTGTTTAACACCAATTATATGATGCCGATTTTAGTGATTTTTAATTTATCACTAGGTATTATTCTTGGTGCTCTTGGCAGTAGTTTTGCGGTGAAAAAACATTTAAAAATTTAAAAGATGAAGCGCACAATTTGTGCGCTTTTTTCATAAGGAGGAACTTATAATGAAGACAATCAATGATTGGAAAAATTATGCGAAGATTGCTATTGTATTAGGATCTGGATTAAACCAATGTATTCACGAATTTATGAATATAGAAGGGGAACTTTCTTATCGCGAAATTGAAGGGATGAAAGTTTCTACTGCGCCTGGACATATAGGAAAATTTCTATTTGGTACCATTGAAGGTGTGCCAGTGATTGCTATGCAAGGACGTCTTCATTTTTATGAAGGGTATTCGATGGATGATGTAACCATGCCGATTGTGATGTTACATCAACTTGGCGTTGAAACATTGATTGTTACTAATGCTTCAGGTGGTATCAATCTAGATTTCAATGTTGGTGAGTTTATGTTGATTACAGACCACATCAATTTAACAGGGACCAACCCGCTTATTGGACCGAAACGAGAAGGCGTCGAACGCTTTCCTGATATGAGTTATGCATACAATAGGAACTATATTGATATTATGAAAAAAATTGCTGAAGAGCAGCACATTCCAATGCAAACTGGGGTATATATCGGTGTAACCGGTCCTAGCTATGAAACACCGGCCGAAATTCGTGCTTTTCGTGTCTTAGGTGCAGATGCCGTTGGGATGTCAACCGTTGCGGAAGTTATTGTGGCTAATCAAATGCATATGCAAGTCTGTGGCCTTTCACTTATTAGTAATATGGCTGCTGGTGTTCTTGATCAAAAGCTTACTGAAGAAGAAGTCCTTGAAGCCGGAAGAAACGCACATCCTCAATTTAAAACCTTGTTAACACACTTTATCCGTAACATTGGAGAATAAACATATGACAACTCGAAACAGTTTAATTCCGATTGCTTATCACAAGGATACCAATACCATTGAAATTATCGATCAAACGAAACTTCCAAATACGTTAGAAAAGAAGCAATTGCATACTTCCGAAGAAGTTTGGGAATCCATTAAAACACTTGAAGTGCGTGGTGCCCCACTCATTGGCATTACTGCAGCCTACGGTTTAGCAATGGTTGCTGAAAATATAACTAATAGTTCACTTGATGCTTTTATTGCTGATGTTCAAAAGACGAGCGATTATTTTCTGAGTTCACGTCCGACAGCGGTAAACCTAGAAAATTGTTTAAATCGAATGACCGTGGATTTAGATAAAGTGCAGAGCGTCGAAGAAGGCAAACGTTGTCTTTTGGAAAAAGCAATCTTTTTACATCAAGAAGATATCGCAATTAGTAAAGCTATTGGATGTTACGGCAATCGTCTTTTAAAAAATGGTGCAAAGGTCATGACTTATTGCAATGCAGGATTGCTTGCTACCAGCAATACTTATGGTACCGCATTAGCCCCAGTTTACACAGCGACAGAAGAAGGAAAAGACATTGAAGTATTTTCTTGCGAAACACGTCCGGTTCTTCAAGGTGCGCGCTTAACTTCCTTTGAACTCACATATAACGATATTCCAACTACTGTCATTACAGACAATATGATGGGATGGCTTTTATCAACACACCCTATTGATGCTGTTTTTGTGGGATGTGATCGCGTGGCTACCAACGGTGATTTTGCAAATAAAATCGGAACCTATACGTTAGCGGTTATGGCGAAAAGACATAATGTGCCATTTTATGTATGTACACCATCAACTACTATCGATTTTAATGCGAAAACACAAGATGACATTACTATTGAAATGAGAAATCCGGAAGAAGTGCGTACATTATGGTATGAGCAAGCAATGGTTGCTGAAAAAGCGAAAATCCTGAACCCTGCTTTTGACTGTGTACCAGCAGAACTTGTTACAGGATTTATCACCGAAAAAGGAATTTTAAAACCACCGTTTTCAAAGGAGATGTTTGAATAATGACTATTCAAAGTAAATTTCCGGAAATGACCGAGTTTATAGAGCCGTTTATTGAAGTGTGTCATGCTTTGTATAAGAATCAGTATGTGTGTGCATATGACGGTAACGTAAGTATACGTTTCGAAGATAAAATCTTAGCAACGCCAACACATTTGAGTAAGGGTTTAATAACGAAGGATGATTTGATTGTGGTGGACCTTGATGGTAATCAACTGGCTGGCAATCGCAAACCGACCTCAGAGCTCAAGGTGCATTTAGCTGTGTATGAGCAAAATCATACAGCAAAATGTATTATTCATGCCCATCCGCTCTATGCGACAGCCATTTATAGAAATGGGAAAGCGGTTGATTCATCGGTTCTTACCGAAGCGGAAGAAACATTGGGAACCGTGCCAATCGTTCCCTGCTTTGCGCCGGGCACCAAAGATCTCGCGCAAGCCGTTGGAAAAGCCATGCCGGAAGGCGTTCGTGCTTGTATGATGGAAAATCATGGCGTTGTAGTTGCAGGGGAGACGCTGGAAGAAGTCTACTTTCTGCTTACTTCTGTGGAACGATTGGCAAAAACTGAATATCTCATCGCAAATATGAAATAAAATCCGCTAGTTTCTGTTATTTTTTTACCGGTTATGCTAGAATATAAATGGTCTGTAAAAAAGGGGGTAGACACTGATGAATTTAGAAAAAGATTGTCAACATTTCGTGTCATCGTTAAATAAAGATTTTACCATCGGTAGTCGTCATCTTATTGACGATGTTCCGTTTAAATTCACAGCGCCTGATTTCCTATACTTTTTTTCATTGAAAGATCAGTTATGGAAGAACACTACTGATGACAAACGCTTGGCTATCAGTCTTGCAATGACCGAATTATATGTCAGTGTGTTATTACATATCTATTCCAGTGACTATCGCTTTAATGAAGAAGTGCACCATTTGGAAAATAGTGTTTTATATGGTGATTTATTATCTGGCGCTTTTGCAGAAAAGCTACTCAGCGTTAACGAAGCAGGCTTACTTAAAGATTGGCTTGTTTTGTTGCAACAAATTCATCAAGAGCTGGTAGTCATGTCCTTAGAAAATAAAAACATCTATGAGAAAAAAGAGTGCTTATTAGAGCATCTTGTGGAGTATCTGGTTCCACAGGAAGAAAAAGGGGATTTTAGTGCTTCTACAAAAGCACTTCTCTTAGATGGGGATGATGAGTTTTTTACCCATCATATTGCGATGCAGATGCCAGACTACTTAAAAATGGCGTTAAAAGCACCAATCTCATCCTCCGGCGACTTTTTGACGTTTATAGGTGACTAAATGAAAAATTTAATGCAACAACAACGAATCAAAAACATATTAAAGGATGTAGAAAGTTGCTTAGAGCAACTTGTCGACTTTGACGACCCTTTTATCAAAGAATGTGCTTTATCTAACATTCGAGCCGGTGGAAAACGTCTGCGTCCTATCTTTGTCATTTTGACCGCTCAATATTTTGGGGTAAAGAATGATGAAATCATCAAATTTGCGGCCATTATGGAGCTGATTCACATGTCATCACTTATTCACGATGACGTTAATGACAACTCTGATTTGCGCCGTGGTCAAACAACCATCAACGCAACCTATAATAATGATGTAGCCGTTCATGTTGGGGACTATATTCTGATTGAAGCCTTAAAAAAGGTTTACGAAGTGTCTCATACAGAAGAACTACTCAAAATTCTTTCGAGTACAGCGGTAGAAATGTCAAAAGGGGAAGTGGCTCAGTTGGCCTCTATGTTTGATATTAAGCAGGATTTTGATTCCTATAACTATCGTATTGAAAGAAAAACAGCCCTTTTAATTGCGACCTGTACACAAACTGGCGCAATTTTAAGTGATGCAACCCCAGAACAAATAGATGCCTTTTACAGATTTGGTCATCATTTAGGGATGGCATTCCAAATTAAAGACGATCTGATGGATATTCTTCCAAGCAACAGCAAAAAAATCGGTAAACCGATTGGACACGACTTGGCCAGTGGGTTAATCACTTTGCCAACGCTGTTGGTTTTGCAAAAAGAGTTTCCGGAACGTGCACTTATTCTTGAAAAAATTGATCAGCACTTTCCAAACGGTCAAGAAGATTTAGATTTCATCATGCAGTTCATTCTTAAAGATGAGATTGTTAAAGAATGTGAAGACCATATCATGTATCATATTGATGCAGCAAAAGCAATCTTAGATGGTTTGGCACCAAATGATACACGTGCGCTTCTTTATGATGCTGCCGATTATGTTTATGAAAGGTCTATCTAATGAGTTTTAACTACTCTGTCATGCTCAATGTAGAGAGTAAGCCTGTGCTTGTCGTTGGTGGGGGCACTGTTGCAAAGCGAAAAATCAAAGATTTATTGACTCTTAAGGCGAAGGTGACGGTTATTGCACCATCAATCCTAGAAGATATTCGAAATTTTGCGCTGACGGGTTCCTGCCAATGTTTGCAACGTCCATTTGAACTATCGGATATTGAAACATTTCATCCGTTCATTGTTTTTGCTGCAACAGACAATTTTGCACTAAATCGCGAGATTACGAACTATTGTAATACACGTCAAATTCTGGTTAATTCAATTACAGAACCATCAGAAGGCAGTCTTTCTGTACAGGCAACCATTAGAAAACCGATGTATGCTGTGTCGGTATCAACGTACGGACAAGGTCCCGGGTTTTCAAAAGCGCTCAAAGAGCACTTGCAAACAGTTTTAAATGAACGGTTTGATTTAGTAGTACAACTCTATATCGATATCAGACAATGGTTGTTTGCAACCTATACTGATTCTGATGTAAGAATCAATTATTTACGTAAACTTACGTTTCAAAATATAAATTCTCTAATGAACGATGAAGCGTTAGAGTATGATCAACTATTAGAGAAGGTGAAAGAATGGCTATCTTGCTCATAGGATTGAATCACAAGAGTGCACCGGTAGAAGTGCGCGAAAAGGTATCCTTATCAAGACCGCAAATTGAAAAATTAAGTAAAAAGATTCGTCAGGTGCAGTCTTTTTCGGGCTGCACCATTCTTTCGACTTGCAATAGAACAGAATACTATGTCAATGCAGACTCGCCGTTTGCCGCGCAAGAAGCGCTTATTGACTTAATCTGTGGATATAGCGGCATCAAGCCAAGAGAATTGGCGCCGTATTTGTATATCAAATTTAACAAGCATGCCGTAGAGCATTTATTTAGCGTAGCTGCCGGCTTGGATTCTATGATTTTGGGCGAAAGCCAAATTCAAGGTCAAGTACAAGATGCCTATGAATATGCGCTAAATTACGGTATTTCTGACAATATCTTAAATACCTTATTTATGAACGCCCTTACAGTAGGGAAGCGCGTTCGCACCGAAACACAAATTGACCGCCATACATTAAGTATCAGTATTGCAGCGGTAGAAATTGCAAAGGATTATTACGGAGGATTGACTGATAAAACCATTCTCGTTTTAGGGGCCGGTGAAACCAGTGAATTGACCTCTCGTTATTTAATCTCCAATGGTGCACAGAGCATCATGGTTGCAAATCGTACCTTTGAACGTGCTGAATGGCTGGCCGGTGAAATTGGTGGTCGTGCTGTCAATTTTACTGAGCTTGCACAATATTTACCGGACGCCGATTTAATTATCAGTAGTACTGCATCACCGGTACCAATCATTGATAAAGAAGTGTTGCTTCAGGCTCAATCAAACCGCGAAAAGCCGCTGCTCATGATTGATATTGCTGTGCCTCGCGATTTTCATCCAAATGTGGCAGAATTGCCTTACGTGAAGCTATTTGACATTGACGATATGTCACGCAAAACGGATGAAAATCTTGTTGCGCGACAACAAGAAACCGCAAAAGCCCAGGCAATTGTTAATGAAGAACTTGAAGATTTCTATTTTTGGTTGGATTCCTTGTGGGTTGTACCAACCATCGTTAAGATGAGAGAGCAAATTGCAAAAATCAAAGAATCTGAAATTGAACGTGCCATTCATCGTATTGACAATCCAAGTGATCGAGAAATTCGTATTATTGAACAACTCGCCAACAGTATTGTTAACAGATGGTTGCACCAACCGATTATTAACATGAAATCACTTGCTGGGAAACGTGCTGATAAAATTGACTGTTATATTAATGCAATCAATGATTTATGGGGATTAAATGATGACGACAAAAAAAGTAATTAAGGTAGGCTCTCGTGATAGCCAACTCGCATTATGGCAAACCAAATATGCCATTGAAGAATTAAAAAAAGTATTTACCGACTATGAATTTGAAATTGTAAGCATGAAAACCAAGGGCGACAAGATTCTGGATGTTTCTCTTTCAAAAATCGGCGATAAAGGCTTATTTACTAACGAACTTGAATCCATGATGCTTTCTGGCGAAGTGGATATGGCTGTTCATAGTTTAAAGGATATGCCAACCAGCCTTCCGGAAGGCCTGTCATTGAGTTGCTTCTTAGAACGTTACGACCACAGAGATGCATTGCTTACCAAGCACTCCGGCGGAATCATGGAATTACCGAAGGGGGCAATTGTCGGTACTAGTAGCTTGCGTCGCCGTTCTCAATTGCTCGCTATGCGTCCTGACCTTCAAGTGAAGGATTTACGTGGTAATGTCAATACTCGTCTTCGCAAATATCACGAAGAGGATTTTGACGCTGTGATTTTGGCTGTTGCAGGTTTAGAACGTCTTGATTTCCACGATGAAATTTCCGAACATCTTGACGACCAATTCTTTGTACCTGCTGTAGGGCAAGGGGCATTGGTTATTGAAGCGCGTACTGACCGTGAAGATTTAAATGAAAAATTTGCCCTTGTTAATGACGACAATACCACCAAGTGTGTGTTTGCAGAACGTCAATTTATGTGTGCCCTTGATGGTGGCTGCCAAGTGCCTATGGGTGCTTATGCACAAATCAATGGGGATGAAATTTCCATTCACGGATTTGTAGGCGCAGTTGATGGCTCTGTCATGCTCAAAGACACTGTAACCGATTCAGTAGAAAACTACGAAAAAATTGGCGTACAATTGGCTAAGAAACTCTTAGAAAAAGGCGCCAAAAATATTTTAGATACCATTCGCAACTAATTACGAGGATAGAATCATGAAGAACAACGGATATGTTTACTTAGTTGGTGCCGGCCCTGGTGATATTGGATTGATTACCGTAAAGGGTCTTGAATGCATCAAAAAAGCAGATGTGATTGTGTATGACCGTTTGGCAAACCCACGTCTGTTGTCCTATGCAAGACCTGACGCGAAATTTATTTATGTTGGGAAAACACCTGACCATCACACCTTGAAGCAAGAAGAAATCAATCAAGTATTGGTTGACGAAGCCATCCAGGGGCAAGTAGTGACCCGTTTAAAAGGTGGTGATCCATATGTATTTGGTCGTGTTGGCGAAGAAGGGGAAACCTTGCGTGCAAATGAGGTGCCTTTTGAAGTCGTGCCGGGGATTACTTCTGCTATTGCGGTGCCATCTTACGCCGGCATTCCTGTGACCCATCGCCATTTGACTTCAACCTTTACCGTTATTACCGGTCATGAAGACCCACTCAAAGCCAGCAGCCAAATCAATTGGGAACGTTTAGCAAAAGACCCTGGCACCTTGATTTTTCTCATGGGTGTGGGGCACTTGGAACAAATCGTTCAACAATTAACCAACAACGGGAAATCCACAGAAACCCCAATCGCTCTCATTCGTTGGGGCACTCGTCCGGAACAACAAGTGGTTGTTGGGACCCTTGCTACCATCGTAGAAGATGTGAAAAAAGCCGGTTTAACTTCTCCTGCAATCATCATTGTTGGTGATGTCGTGACCATGCGTGATACCTTGAGCTGGTTTGAAGATAAGCCTTTATTTGGACAACGCATTTTGGTGACTCGCGCAAGAGAACAAGCCAGTGCTTTCTCAGAAATGATTGAAGCGGCTGGTGGGGAAGCGTGGGAGGCACCAACTATTATGATTGACTCCCAAGAAGACACCCCTGAGCTCAGTGAAGCTGTTAAGGTGGCCGGCAATTACGACTGGATCATCTTTACTAGTGTGAACGGCGTAAAGGGCTTCTTCAACGCAATGACCAAAAACAAGCAAGACATCAGAAGCCTTGGCAATGCTAAAATCTGTGCCATTGGTCCAAAAACCAAGGAAGCCCTCGAAAGCAAGGGGCTCTTGGTTGAAGCCATGCCGGAAAAATTTGTTGCCGAAAGTGTAATTGAATGCTTGAAGCCTCTTTTGAAACCGGGCGAACGCATTTTATTGCCTCGTTCCGATTTAGCACGTACCGTTCTTGTTGACGTGCTCAAAGAAATGGGCATGGAAGTAGACGAAGTCATCGCCTACAAGACCAAAAAGGTTGACCGTTTCAATGAAGAAATCATTGAAAAAATCAAAGATAAATCCATGCACATCATTACGTTCACCAGTTCTTCAACGGTGAAGAACTTTATGGAAATTGTAGAAGACCGCTCATTGTTAGATGGTGTATTGTTGGCGTCTATTGGACCAATTACCACTCAAACCCTCAAAGAATTTGGGTGTACACCTGATATCGAAGCAAAAGAATACACCATCAAAGGATTGTATGATGCGATCGTTTCTTATGTAAAAAAGGAGGACTGATTCGATGTTTCCTGAACAAAGAATGCGACGCCTTCGCCGCACTCAAAACATCCGCAACATGGTGCAAGAAGTTCAATTAAACATGAACGACTACATCTATCCGATTTTCGTCGTTGAAGGCGAAGATATCAAAAATCCAATCAAGTCCATGCCGGGAATTTATCAATTCTCTTTGGACCATTTGCTTGAAGAAGTGCAACGTGCAGTGAATGCCGGAGTAATCTCCATCATGCTCTTCGGGATTCCTGCGAAAAAGGATGAATGTGGTTCCGAAGCGTATAACGATGATGGTATCATTCAACAAGCCATCCGTTTGGTGCGTGAACATTATCCGGATTTGGTCATCTCTACCGACGTATGCATGTGCGAATACACCAGCCACGGTCACTGCGGCTTAATCAAGGGCGATACCGTTGACAATGACAGCACCTTGGCACTTTTGGCTAAGATTGCTGTGAGCCATGCAAAAGCAGGGGCTGATATCTTGGCACCATCCGATATGATGGACGGTCGCGTGGAAGCCATTCGTGAAGCCCTCGATGAAGCCGGCTACAAAGACGTTATCATTATGGCACATTCTGTCAAATATGCGTCTGGTTTCTACGGTCCTTTCCGTGATGCAGCCGAATCCGCACCACATTTCGGGGATCGCAAGAGCTATCAAATGGACCCTGCATCCGGCACCCGTCAAGCGCTTCAAGAAGTGGAACTCGACCTCGAAGAAGGGGCAGACATGGTGATCATTAAGCCAAGTCTTGCATACCTTGACTTAATCGCTAAAACCTATGAAAATACCTTGGTTCCTGTAGTGGCTTACAACGTAAGTGCCGAATATTCTATGGTAAAGGCAGCGGCACAAAACGGTTGGATTGACGAAAAAACCATCGTTTTGGAAATTATGAACGCATTTAAACGTGCCGGTGCTAAAATGGTTATTACTTATCATGCCGTTGATTTAGGGAATTGGTTAAAGGAGAATCGATAATGAGTTATCAATTTGAACAATCTAAGCAAGCATTTGCTGACGCACAAGAATATATTCCTGGTGGCGTAAACAGCCCTGTTCGTGCATTCAAAGCGGTTGGTGAAAGCCCTGTATTTGTAAAGCATGGTGAAAAGGCACACATCACCGATGTTGATGGCCAAACCTATGTTGACTTTGTATGCTCCTGGGGTCCGCTTATTTTGGGCCACAGACATCCAAAGGTTGTCGAAGCCATTACCAACACTTTACAAGACGGAACCACCTTTGGGATGCCAACCGTTCTTGAAACCGAAATGGCAAAATTGATTTGCGACATGGTGCCATCCGTTGAAAAAGTACGTATGGTTTCCTCCGGTACCGAAGCAACCATGAGTGCCCTTCGTTTAGCGCGCGGCTACACCAAACGTGATAAAATCATCAAATTTGAAGGCTGCTACCATGGTCATGCCGATCACCTTTTGATTAACGCAGGTTCCGGTGCAATGACCTTCGGTGTACCATCCAGCCCTGGTGTACCGGATAACATTGCAAAAGAAACCGTTGTTGCAAAATACAATGATTTAGACAGTGTAAAAGCATTGTTTGAAGAATATCCTGATGATATTGCAGCAGTCATTGTTGAACCAATCCCAGGGAATATGGGTCTTATCATGCCTGAAGAAGGATTTCTCCAAGGGCTTCGTGATTTGACCACCCAATACGGCGCGGTTCTCATCTTTGACGAAGTTATCTCCGGTTTCCGTGCAAGTAGCGGTGGCGCTCAAAAGGTATTCAACATCATGCCTGACTTGACCTGCCTCGGCAAAATCATCGGCGGTGGTCTTCCTGTAGGTGCTTTCGGTGGTAAGAAGGAAATCATGGATTGCCTCGCGCCTGTAGGGACTGTATATCAAGCAGGGACCTTATCTGGTAACCCACTTGCAATGTCCGCAGGCTATGCAGCCCTCTCCGTATTAAACGAAGAACAACCTTATGATGCATTGGCAGAAAAGGGCCGTGCATTGGCAGAAGGCTTAAAAGCGCTTGCTGATAAGCATGGTGTACCTGTGACCATCAATCAATTCGGCTCTTTATTGACCGTATTCTTTACCGATCGTGCAGTACATAGCTACGCTGATGCATGCACTTCTAACACCGAAAAATTCGCTCGCTTCTTTAGCGTTATGCTCGAAAACGGTGTACATTTGCCACCATCTCAATTTGAATGCTGGTTCTTGTCCACCGCACATACTCAAGAAGATTTCGATAAGGCACTCGCAGCAGCAGATTTGGCATTTGCGGAAGTAGGAAAAATGTAAATGTATAAAAAGTATTTTATACAGACCTTTGGTTGCCAGATGAATGAGCACGATTCAGAAGTCATGGCAGGGTTAATGGATGAGATTTTTTATATTCCCACTGATGATTTCAAAGAAGGTTCTTTCGA
>USCP01000001.1 GCA_900553245.1 uncultured Peptococcaceae bacterium | reverse complement strand
CTGAAAGATAAATTGAAATGTCACCCAAATATGCTTTCTGGCGGTCAACAGCAACGTGTAGCCATCGCTAGGGCGTTGGCGATTAAACCAGCAATCATTTTAGCGGATGAACCGACAGGGAATTTGGATTCTCGTACGAGTCAAGATGTGTTGGGGTTATTGAAGATGACCGGGGAACGCTATCGACAAACCATTGTGATGATTACGCATAACGAAGAAATTGCGCAACTTGCGGATCGTATTATTCGCATCGAGGATGGTAGGTGCGTGGAGGGTGGTGTGTGACAATGATTGCGTGGGACAAAGACACGGCAGCTATGGGAAAACATTTCCTAAAAGGAAATTACAAGACTTTGCTGGTGTTGGGGGCTGTGATGACGTTGATAGCAGTACTAGCTACAGTAATGTTGGTTTTATTGCATACCAATGAAGAAATAAAGCGGTTGCAAAATCAAGTGGAATATGCACCAGTTGATTATAGCGTTGGTGGGCTCTCATTGGGGCAGGTTGAAGCGTTAAAAAAAGATACTGATGTTGCACATGTAAGTGTTCAGCAAGGAGAATCGTATGGGTATATTAAGGGTGAAGAAACAGTTTTTCTTATTCATGGGGACAATCATTTAATGACAATGACATCAAAGCTAGTGGAAGGAAGATATCCAGAACGCCCAGGAGAGGTTGTGGCTGAAAAATGGATGTTATCAAACTTAGGAATAGTACCGGAAATTGGCAGTGCATTTGAATTGGAAAGTCCTGATACGGGGAAAATTGAGAGGTTTTGTGTAACGGGGATATTATCTGACATATATCGAAATAAGAAGGCAGGACTATTAGAGCTTTATACAGCGATGTCAGA
This sequence comes from uncultured Peptococcaceae bacterium, assembly GCA_900553245.1. GTDB lineage: Bacteria > Bacillota > Peptococcia > Peptococcales > Peptococcaceae > UMGS1590. The sequence continues at coordinate 35,018 of USCP01000001.1, read as the reverse complement.
TACAACAACGACGCAACAATCATATACGGCGTATGTGAAATTTGACAACGGGGTGACAAAAAATGAAAAGATGTCACAATTGCAGTCTGCGCTTGAAATCAATCAGAAACAGATTGTAGAGAATCCTTCAGAAGTACAACAAAATGCATTTAAGCGCTTATGTATCGAGATAATTTTACTGATGCTCGTTGTGGGCTTAGTGATGTTTTATGGGGTGTATCGTATCGGTACAATATCAAGATTGTCGCATTATGGATTGTTGAGGGCTGTTGGCGTAACCAAAAACGCACTCAGGCGTATGATTGTATTAGAGGTGCTGGGCATCTATTTATGTTTCGTGCCGATAGGGGTATTACTAGGCGCATTACTGGCTAATGGAATTCTGACCGCTGCTGGTGACTTTGAAAATACCATTTATTTGTATAATGAATGTATTGATATTTCATTAATCGTTCCATGGCCACCGCTAGGAGGATTTCTTATTTTGCTTGCGCTTGGTGTTGGACTAATCGTTGTTGGGATGGCCTATCAGGTGACTGAAAAAAATATTATATCAATGATAGATGGCCAATGGAGGGAGCCTGCAAAAAACAGAAGACATTTTTCGCTTGAATATGCGAACGGAAAAACAAGCACCTGTTTACGTATGGGGTGGAAATATATCATTTTTGATGCAAAAACAAGTTTCTTTATGGTATTGGTCATGAGTTTAAGTATAGTGATTTTTGTTGGTCTGGTGTATGAGGCGAAGATTGCTGAAACTTTTCGTACGGATACGAAGGAAATGTATTATTTGAACGGAAATTATGTTATGTCGATGCTTCATTATGACAATGTAGATGAAGGGGTTTCACGCACTGCCGCAAAGAAAATCGCTACGATGAGTGGTGTTGAAGGGGTGAAAACAAGTTCAGCTATTCCTATTCGCGTGATTGATGATAAGAAAATCTTACGTAATGACGAGTATTACAAAGAACATAATAGGAATCTTGAAAAAATATATGGTTATGGTGATGAGGGTTTTGACGGAAAGGAATACGTCTATAAGTCAAAACTTTGCGGATACAATGACAATGCTCTAAGGGCCTTGGAGAATTATGTGATAGAAGGGAATTTTACTATAGATTCCTTGAAAGATGATGAAGTGATTTTATCTGTCTTTAGCATGGCTGATAAAAATAACAAAGGAACACCAGGACATTTTAAAAACGGTGTTCCGTTGATGAATTATCATGTGGGTGATAAAATCGTCTATAAATATCGCGAGGACTTACATACTGATTCAATGACGTATGAGAACTTAAAGGATACAAATGCAAGTTATTGCTATAAAACAATGAAGATAAAGGCCATCGTATCGTTTCCGTATATATTGGACAGCGATCGCACGGTGTATCCGTTGCTGATTACAAAGGATGCTGTGATTGAACAAATAGCACCGAGCAGTGCTTTTCAATGTATCTATATAGATGCATTATCCAAAGAGAATTCGACCGAGCAGATAGCTTTAGAAAAACAGCTGATTGAAATCGGAAGTCGATTTTCAGGTATTGTTACGCGTAGTCTTGATGAAGAAATAGAACAAAACGAAAAGCTGTTTCAAAAACGCATGGTGTATTTGTATAGTGTTGCAGTGGCCTGTCTGATTCTCATGGTGATTAATATTATCACAAATTTGCGTTATCGCATGAAAATGCGCAGTCAAGAGGTTTGTATGCTGCGTGCGATTGGTGTAAGTGTTAAGATGCTTCGGAAAATGCTCTTCTTTGAGAATTTAACACTGGGGCTTTTGGCTAGTGGTTGTGCTTCAATACTCGCACCCCCGGTATTGAAGTTTTTATATCATCGTTCGATGATGGCGTTGTTTTCGCATCCGTATTCTTTTCAGGTGACGTCATTTTTAATAGTAGCCATGACAGTAATCGCTATTTGCGTTATGTTGTCAATGCGGTTGCTTGAAGAATGGAAGATGCAAGATGTTGTCAGCGGGATAGTAAAGTATGACTAAACAAAAAAACTGCCATACCGACGAATGGGTTCGTTGGTATGGCGGTTTTTGCTTATTATTTATGCCACTTTTTGAGCTTTTCAGCAAGGTTGTCTACGCCATCAATCCATACCGGTTGTTCCGGAAGGGATTTAAGGAAGCTGGCGCCGTAGTTTTTGCTAATGACGCGGTTATCTAAGATGATGATGCAACCTCTGTCATTGGCGGAACGGATTAAACGGCCGCATCCCTGACGAAAACGCAAAATGGCTTGGGGTAAGCTGTTTGCAGAGAAAGGATTCTTGCCTTGGCTTTTGAGCAAATCGTTGCGTGCGCTTTCTACAGGCATGGTTGGTGGTGTAAATGGGAGTTTAGCGATGACGACGGTGCGGAGTTTATCCCCCTTAACATCAACGCCTTCCCAAAAACTGTTGGCACCTAGAAGGACGGTTTTACCTTCATCTTGGAGGGCTTCCAATAACCTGGTACGGCTGCCGTCTTGTCCATGGGCAAGGATGCGATAATCTTTAAGAGACTGATCGTTTTTTAGCGCTTGTTGTACTTTATTGAGCATGGCGTAAGAGGTGAAAAGAACCAACATATCGCCGTCAACAGCGGGAATCAGTTTTTTGAGGTCGTTGATGATATTTTTTGTGTATTCGTAGTCGTTTGTTTTGGAATAATCCTTGTGGTCATTTGGAATGGCAATCAAAGATTGATTTTTGTAATCAAACGGTGCTTCAGTGATGTAGGAGATGCATTCTTTCGGCGTGAGCAGAAATTTTTCGGCTGTATAGTCGAGGTTATTATCGACTGCTAAGGTGGCTGAGGTCAGCACAACCGTATCATTGGTTTGGAAAAGTTTTTCATGAATCAACGGCATGATATCGATGTAGGCTGCGTTTAAGAATAAGTTGGCGTAGTTATAGTTTTTGAGGGTTTTGGCCCAATAGACGTAGTCTTCATCGGTACCGGCGATAAAACGTTCCAACCAATCGCGTTGCTCTGCTAAGCGGTCTCTGGCGTGTGTCATTTCTCGAATCAGAGATTCGATGTTTTCGTCTTCATTTAATGACACAAGCAAGCGGTTGATAGAAGTGACCGCAGTCGAGAGTGCGCCATGACTTTTTCGTAAGGATTCTTCAAAGGTTAGCCACCACTGGGCATTTCTGATTTTATCGGTGACGCGTAAGTCCCCAATATTATCAAGTTCAGGAATATCGTTGGCAAATTTGACACATTTACCGAATACCTCGTAAGCTTGTTTGCCATCAATCATCGCACGATTGGCGCGTTCGGTGATTTCGGTGCTGTTTTCTGCGAGGGTTTCAGCTTTGCCGACAGCAACCGAGACACGACCTAAGAAACCGCCGCTACGCGTGAAGTTTAATAATAATTTGCGAACTGCTTCGTAGTCGATGGTATCGGTGAATTGATGGGTGGCTTCATCTTCCAGATGATGCGCTTCATCGATAATTACATGGTCATGCTCCGGCAAAAGGTTACCTAAGCGTAAATCTTGGAAGAGCAGTGCGTGGTTCGTGATGACCACATCGCTTTGTTCGCATTTGCGCTTATTATTGAAGAAGCAACATTCATTGAAATATTTGCATCGTCTGCCTAGACAGGTATCAGGACTGCTTGCGATGTTTTGCCAATATTGCGCTTCTGCTTTATTGAGATTGAGATGTTCTTTGTCACCGCTTTGGTCAAGGCTGCGCCACAGTACCAGAGAGGTTGCAAAAACGCGCTCTCTTTCGGGGCTTTTATAGGCGTCTCTTGTATATTCGTCGAAACGACGAAGGCACAGGTAATTGTTGCGCCCTTTGGCAATTGCACTGGTAAAGGTGTGTCCCAATGCTGCATTTAAAAATGGTAAGTCAACATGAAAAAGCTGTTCTTGGAGGGTGATGGTACCCGTTGAAATGATAACGCGTTGGTCGGTTTCGTAACTCCAAAGTAAGGAGGGCACTAAATAGGCAAAAGATTTACCGGTGCCGGTGCCGGCTTCAATAAGCGCATGTTTTTTATCAACAAAGGCTTGCTTGATGCAGTCTAGCATTTCCGTTTGTTGAGCACGGTATTGATAATCCGGTTTGCTTTGAGAAAGCAGGCCTTTAGGCGCAAAAAAATCACCGGCGTGATTAAAATCTAAAAGCGGCGCACTTTCTTCTTCGGTATAATCATAGTCGAAATTGTCAAATACAAGGGGACCCGCGGCATTAGAGGCGTGAGCTTCTTGCGCCAACTGATGAAGCAAATCGCCAAGGTGATAGCCGCTTTCAAAGATAGATTCTTGGATGCCGCTGTAAGTATTGGCCATTTCTTCAAGAACAAATGGGTCGATGTCCAATGCTTGTTCCATCAAGGTTAAGAAGACTTGGGCGCAAACGGTTGCATCGTTTAAAGCACGATGATGCGCATTATCCGGAATATGTAGATGAAAGGCGATGGACATGAGTTTATAGCTGGTGAGTGTTGGTAAAAAAAGCTTTGCCACATCATGGGTATCTAGCCAACTATTTTCAAGTGATCGCCCAAGTTGAAATTCGATGCGTCCCTTATCAAAGGAAATGTTGTGTGCCAAGAGCAGTTTTCCTTCAATAATAGAAAGAAATTCCTCCTCGATATCTGCCCAGCGTGGTGCATCCTTGACCATCGCCGGAGTGATGCCGGTCATAATGGAGATGTCCTTTGGAATCGGGTGGTTGGGCTTTACCAAACGTTGCCATTCCTGAACGATTTCTCCGTTTTCGACGACGACAAGCCCGACTTCAATGATTTCTGAATCCTCATTGAGGCCGGTGGTTTCTACATCGAGGGCAATGAAGTTTTGATATTTATTGCTCATAGGGACCAACTATTGAGGTAGGCTTCCTGATCTGCAGTCAAAGAATCAATGCGCATGTTTAAGGATGCCAATTTAATTTGTGCAACGCGCTTGTCAATGACTTCAGGCACGTCGTAAACGTGTGCATCGAGACCGGGATTTTCGTTGATGTATTGAAGAGAAAGGGTTTGCAAACCAAAGGTTAAATCCATGATTTCTGCTGGATGCCCGTCTCCGGCTGCAAGGTTTACAAGACGACCTTCACCAATGAGGTAGAGGGTACGACCGTCAGCCATCGTGTAAGCCATGATGTTATTACGGGCTGGCTTAATATCGGTGGCAAGACCTTCCAAAGCCACCTTATTGATTTCAACGTCAAAGTGACCGGCATTGCACATGATGGCTTGATCCTTCATTACTTCAAGGGCATCCTTGTCGATAACGTTCTTGTTACCGGTTACAGTGATAAAGATATCCCCTTGGGTGGCTGCTTCGGTGATTGGCATCACACTGAAACCATCCATCAATGCTTCGATGGCCTTGATTGGGTCTACCTCGGTAACAATGACTTGTGCGCCCATCCCTTTTGCACGCATAGCCACGCCCTTACCACACCAGCCGTATCCGACAACGACGACAGTTTTGCTGGAAATGACGAGGTTGGTGTTGTGCATCACTGCATCCATCACGGATTGACCGGTCCCGTAACGGTTGTCAAAGAGATGTTTCATCATTGCGTTGTTAACGGCAATCATTGGGGTTTCAAGTTCTTTGTCTTGCTCCATGGCTTTGAGGCGAATAATCCCAGTGGTGGTTTCTTCACAACCACCTTGGATTTTCTTTACGAGTTCAGGGTATTCTTTGTGAAGCATCGCAGTGAAGTCGCCACCGTCGTCAATAAAGAGATCCGGTTCGAATTCAGCGAGCTTGCGGATATACATATCATATTCTTCTTGGCTCGCGCCGTGGGTTGCAAAAGCGGTAATGCCGTTTTGAACCAATGCGGCTACAATATCATCTTGAGTCGACAATGGGTTAGAGCCTGCAACAGCAACTTCAGCTCCGCCAGCCTGAATCACCAAAGCCATATATGCGGTCTTTGCCTCTAAGTGCAAGCAAATGACTACTTTTTTACCGGCGAAGGGTTTGGTTTTACGGTATTCCTTTTCAATTTCATTTAAAATTGGCATATGTGCACGCACCCAGTCAATTTTGAGTTGACCGGATGGCGCCAAGTTAATATCTTTAATGATGCTTTCCATGAGAAAACTCCTTTCATTTTGTTCAATGGACAATAAATAAATTATAAAGTGAAGACTTATAATGTGCAACGGGCAATGGGGGATTTGTCGGTTTTTATACTGCTTTCTTCTAAGCTGAAGTAGGAAGCGAAAAAATGTAAAGCTTCAATTATATAGATGGATTTTAGGCTAGGATAAAAGGTTTTACCCGTATAGGCTTTTATGTTAAAATAATCGTGGAAAATTATGTAATGTGAATTGAACGGAAATAATAATTCGTTTGTTTAACCATAAAAGGAGGATCATCGTGGGGCTAAGCCATAAAGATTTAATCAGTATCAATCAACTCAGTGTTGAAGATGTACAGGAAATTTTGACTGTTGCACGCGACATGCGCGAACAAGTGCGCAACATGAAACAAACAGAAGCATTGAAGGGTGTTACTGTGGTAAATCTCTTCTATGAAAATAGTACCAGAACGCGCTCATCCTTTGAATTGGCAGCAAAGTATCAAGGTGCAAATGTATTAAACATTTCTGCATCTTCCAGTAGCGTGCAAAAAGGGGAAAGCTTAATTGACACCGCACAAACCATCAATGCGTATTATCCGGATGTGATTGTTATGCGTCATCCAAACAGTGGTGCGCATGATTTGTTAACAAAGCATGTAAATGCACATGTTTTGAATGCCGGGGATGGGATTCATGAACATCCAACTCAGGCGTTGTTGGACTTTATGACAATTACCGATTATAAAAAGAATCTTGAAGGCCTTAAAGTTGTTATCGTTGGGGATCTTTCTCATTCTCGCGTGGTACGTAGTAATATTTTGTTGTTAAACAAATTTGGCTGCGATGTCACTGTTTGTGGGCCAAAAACATTGGTGCCGGGTGGCATTGACAATATGGGCTGTAAAGTTGTCTTAGACTTTGATGAGGCTATCAAGGATGCTGATGTTGTAATGATGCTTAGAATTCAGCTTGAACGTCAAAAGGCCGGTTTGTTCCCATCTGTTGAAGAATATAGCCATTTCTACTGCTTAAATAAGGAACGCTTGGCAACTGCAAAACCTGATTGCATTGTGTTACACCCAGGCCCAATTAACCGTGGCATTGAAATTGATGGCGAAGTTGCGGATGGTCCGCAATCTAAAATATTGGAACAAGTTACCAATGGGTTGTGTGTGCGCATGGCTTTGCTGAAATTGATGGCTGAGGAGGTATAATTTATGTTATTAAAAAATGGGCACTTGGTCGACCCATCTCAAGCAATCGACGGAGTGACAGATATTCGAATTGATAATGGGATGATTAGTGAAGTGGGTCCGGATCTTCCTGAAAAAAAGGATGAAGAAATCTATGATTTGACCGGTTGCTATGTCGTGCCGGGCCTCATTGATACGCATGTGCATTTGCGTGATCCTGGTCAAGAAGAATCTGAAACCCTCGAAACCGGTACCAAAGCAGCTATTGCCGGGGGCTTTACTTCTGTTGTGGCAATGCCGAATACCAACCCAATCGTTGATAATGTGTCAACCGTGCGCTATATTTCCGAAAAATCTAAGCGCTTAGGCTATGCGGATGTGCTTCAAACTGCTGCAATCACCAAAGGTGAGAAGGGTGAAGAAATCACTGAAATTGGCTTTTTGAAAGATGCAGGTGTCATTGCGTTTACCGAAGACGGCCGTACTGTTGAAAATAGCGGTATTTTGCGTAAGGCAATGAGTTATAGTAAGCCGTTTGACGTTCTTTTTATGAGTCACTGCGAAGATACAAATTTGAAGGGGTCCGGTGTGATGAATGCTGGGGCACTTGCAACCGAAATGGGTTTAGCAGGGATTGCGCGTGAAGTGGAAGATATTATCATTCAGCGTGATATCATGCTTGCAAAAATGACCGGTGTACGCTTGCATATTTCTCATTTGAGTACAGGCACCGGTTTAGCACTTATTCGTGAAGCGCAAGCGAAGGGCTTACCTGTAACTTGTGAAGTTACTCCGCACCATTTGTTTTTGACCGAAGAAGCAGTGCGTGGGTACAATACCAGTGCAAAGGTTGCGCCTCCACTTCGTACTGCAGAAGATAATGAAGCATTGATTGAAGGCTTGAAAGACGGTACCATCACTTGCATTGGGACCGACCATGCACCACATTCCGCAGATAAAAAAGATGTGGAATTTGAACGTGCTGCCAATGGGATTTCGTCGATTGAAGTAGCGTTTCCGTTAATTTGGACCAAACTTGTTGAAACCGGTCGCTTTGCCTTAAGTGAAATTGTATCTATTATGAGTTGCAAGCCGGCTGAACTTTTGCGCATTGATCGAGGAAGTTTATCTGTCGGCAAAGTCGCTGACGTGATGATTTTTGATCCTAATGTAGAAAAAGTAGTAGACCCACAAACTTTCTATAGTAAAGGAAAAAATTGTCCTTATGTGGGTGAAAAATTAAGCGGCTGGCCTAAAATGGTATTAAGAGAAGGGCGCGTTGTGCTGAAAGATGGGGAAATTATATAGGAGGCCAATCATGCAGTTACATGATGTAAAAATTGTTAAGAAAACAGCATTATCCGATAAAGAGTGGTGCTTTGAATTTGATGCACCGACTTTATGTGCGGAAGCGGTACCTGGGCAATTCGTCATGGTAGAATGCAGCAAAAACGGCACCCCATTTTTGCGTCGTGCCATCAGTATCAATCAGTGTAAGGATGGCGTGCTTTCTTTGATGTTCGCGGTCGTTGGTGAAGGAACCGAAGCCTTGGCTACGATGAACATTGGTGATACGGTGAGCCTTTTAGGCCCATTAGGGCGTGGTTTTGATTTGAATGTAGAAAATCAAAACTGCGTTATGATTGGCGGTGGGATTGGCAAGGCGCCTTTCGAATATTTGACGGATACACTTTTAGCTAAGAATAACGCGTTAACCTTTATCGTTGGCGGTCGTAGCGAAACCCAATTGCGCGGACTTGAGTGCTACAAAAATAAAAACGTGAAGCTTCTTTTCGCCACTGAGGATGGTAGCTTGGGTGAAAAGGGCTTCGTGAGCCAATATTTTGATGCCATTGAAGACTGCGCTCGCATTTATGCGTGTGGACCAACTCCAACGCTTGCGGCGGTTAAGCGCTTTGCTGACGATAAACATATCAAATGTCAACTTTCTTTGGAAGGTAAAATGGCCTGTGGTGTTGGTGTTTGTTTGGGTTGTACTTGTAAATCCGGCAATCCGGATGCAGAGGTATATCCAAAGGTTTGCCAAGATGGTCCGGTATTCTGGTCTGAGGAGGTTGAATTGGCATGAGTGTAAATTTAGAAACCACCTTTGCCGGCGTTACCTTTAAGAACCCAGTGTCTACTTGCTCTGGGACATATGGATTTGGGATTGAGTACGGCCGCTTTGTTCCGGTAGAACGTTTAGGTTCCATTACTACAAAGGGGCTTTCGGCGTATCCTCAAAAGGGCAATGCCGGTGTACGTATTACAGAAACGCCTTCCGGAATGCTCAACTGCATTGGCTTGGAAAATCCCGGAACGGACGTATTTAAACGAGATTACATTCCGCAGATGCGCGAGCGTTTAGGGGATTGCAAAATTATTGCAAATATTTTTGGAGGAACCTTAGATACCTACGCTGCCGCTTCACGTGCACTGAATGATGTGGATGAAGTAGTGATGTATGAAGTGAATATTTCTTGCCCTAATGTTCATGCAGGCGGCCTTGTTTTTGGAACTGATTGCGCAGCGGCTCAGGATGTATGTCGTGCTGTCAAAGCTGAAACTGATAAGCCGGTGATTATGAAGCTTTCTCCAAATGTTACCGATATTGTTTCAATTGCAAAAGCCTGTGAAGAAGCCGGTGCTGACGGGCTATCCTTGATTAACACTCTGATGGGGATGAGCATTGATGTAAATAAGCAAAAGCCGGTGCTCGGCAATGTCACTGGTGGCTTAAGTGGCGCGGCTATCCGTCCGGTTGGGGTACGTATGGTGTATCAAGTGGCGCAAGCAGTATCCATTCCTATTCTTGGCATGGGGGGGATTTGCAATTGGCGCGATGCGATTGAATATATCTTGGCCGGTGCACAAATGGTTTCTGTCGGTGCTGCCAATTTTGCAAATCCAATGGCACCGTTAGAGGTGCTTGAAGGCATTGAACGTTATTGTGAAGAAAAAGGTATTGAAGATATTAACGATATTGTAGGGAAGGCGTGGAAAGAATAATGCCTAGCAAAGAACAGTTGATTATTGCTTTGGACTTTGCCCATAGTGAAGATGCAATTGCCCTCGTGGATGCGATTGGCTCTGCGGCCTGCTATTATAAGGTGGGGCTGGAACTTTTCTTAAATTCCAAGGGTAGTGTCATTGAAGCGCTTAAAGAGCGTGATAAAAAAATCTTTTTGGATTTGAAATTTCATGATATTCCAAACACTGTTGCACAAGCTTGCCGTTGGGCGGCTGGATTAGGTGTAGACATGTTTAATGTACATGCCGGTGGTGGCCTTGAAATGATGCAACGTGCACGCGAAGCAACTGCTGAAGGGGCATTAAGCAAAGGGCTTGATGTACCGCAATTGATTGCTGTGACCATTTTGACCAGTTTTGATGCAGAAGGTATTGCGCGTGTTGGTTTTAGCGGCAGTGTTGAAGAAAACGTGAAGCGTTTAGCTGCACTTACCGATGAAGCCGGATTGAATGGGGTGGTATGTTCCTCTAAGGAAGTGCCATTGATTCGTGAAGCTGTGGCTCGTCCGGACTTTTTGACGGTCTGCCCTGGCGTGCGTCCGGATTGGGCACAAAAGGGTGACCAAAAACGTATTTTGACGCCGGCACAAGCCATGGCGCAAGGCGTAAATCACATCGTGGTTGGCCGTCCAATTACACAGGCGGTCAATCCGGTAGAAGCAACAAAGAAGATTTTAGCGGAAATGTCAGTATTGGAGGATTAACTTATGGCAATGACAAATGAAGAATTAATGCAAATTTTAACTGAAACCGGTGCTTATCAAAGTGGCCACTTTAAACTCAGCTCCGGTTTGCACAGTGGCAATTACATTCAATGCTCTCAACTTTTGAAATTTCCTCGCATCGCTGAAAAAGTATGCGCTGAAATTGGCGAATTGTTTAAAGACGAAAACATTGAAATGGTTGTAGGGCCGGCAATCGGCGGTATCCTAGTTGCCTATGAAGTAGGGCGTGCATTGAACGTTCCTGCAATTTTCGCAGAACGTGAAAACGGTGTGATGACTTTGCGTCGTGGTTTCCACGTAGAACCAGGTACGCGTTGTTTAGTCACTGAAGACGTGTTAACCACCGGTGGTTCTGCACAAGAAGTGGTTGAACTTTTACAGTCTAAAGGTGCTGAAGTGGTTGCGGCTACTTCTATTATTGACCGTACTCCTGGGAATACCTTAAAACTGAAGGTGCCATTTAAATCTTTGATTCAATTGAGCTTCCCTACTTACAATCCGGAAGATTGCCCAATGTGCAAGGAAGGCATGCCTATCCAAAAACCAGGTAGCCGTCCTGGTATCTAATGATTAGCGAACGGATGTGAATAATGGCAAAATTAGTTGGAAAGATCGATGGTTTGAGTCGTCGCCAGTGCAACGATTTACAGGCTCTTTCCGAAATGGGGATGACCCGTGGAGAAATCGTCAGTGGCGAATTGGCACAGGCGATGCTTGCCATCAGTTGTGAAATTAAAAGAGAGGTTGCGGTTTTTATTGACCGTAATGGACAGGTGCTTTTGGTTTCTGTTGGACGCGTTGACCAGGCACCTGTATTTGACCTCAAAAAGAAGCGTTGGCAATTGGGCTATGCCGGTGTGCGATGTGTGCACACGCATCCGAGTGGTGTAGCAAAATTGTCGGATGCTGATTTGAGTGCTATGCAAAATCTGCATTATGATTGCATGGTAGCACTTGCTGAGCAACAGGGCGCCATTCGGGCAGCAGTTGCGATGCTTGCACCGGTGGAACGTTCTTTGAGTCAGGCGGAAATCCTTTTGGATGAAAATTTTACTTGGGATGAGTTTGTAACGCTTCCGATTTATGAACAGCTTTTAGAATTTGAAGCTGAGTTGCAGCGTCAAATAACAATAGCGACTTCCAGTGAAAAAGAACGTGCGATTCTGATTCTACAACCGGAGCAACGTACTCAACATACAGTGGAAATTGCTGAGGAAGAGCTGAGAGAGTTAGCAGACACCGCGGGCCTTGAAGTGGCACAAGTTGTTGTTCAGGTCATGAAAGGGAATCAACATAAGATTGGAAGTGGTAAGTTAGAAGAAATTGCCATGCTTGTTCAAAATGAAGCGGCAGATATGGTGATTTTTGACCAAGCACTTACCCCTTCTTATAATCAAATGTTGAGCGACAGGTTGGGCGTAAAGGTAATCGATAAGACGGTGCTTATTTTGGACATCTTTGCGCAACGTGCACGAAGTCGTGAAGGTAAATTGCAAGTAGAGCTCGCTCAGTTAAATTATCTTTTGCCACGACTTACTGGGATGGGAACGGCGCTTTCCAGACTGGGGGGCGGTGTTGGCACTAGAGGTCCGGGGGAAACGCAGTTAGAAACCGACCGTAGACATATCAGAAGACGCATCCATCATATTTCGCAAGAACTGGAAAATGTCAAAACAAATCGTCAGCTGCAGCGGTCTGCACGTATGAATCATCGTGGTCTACAAGTGACGTCGGTAGGGTATACCAATGCTGGTAAAAGTACGTTACTTAATCGGTTGACCGATGAAAATATTTATGCGGCGGATCAATTATTTGCAACCTTAGACCCGACCACGCGTCGTTTGCAACTCGATAACGGGAATGAAATTCTTATTAGTGATACTGTTGGCTTTATTCGAGATTTGCCAACACAACTTTTAGATGCGTTTAAAGCAACTCTTGAAGAATTGCAGTATGCGGATGTATTGCTTCATGTGGTTGATGTGTCTAAAGAAGGCATTGACGAACGTATTCTTGTTGTTGAAGACATCTTGATGTCATTGGGACTTCAAGAGAAAACGCATATTTTAGTATGTAATAAGATTGATTGTTGCGAGGAAATGCCTATTTTTTCGGCAGCACTCCAATATCAACACAAATGCTATATTTCATGTAAAACCGGTGAGGGCATTGAACAGCTATTGAGTGAGTTGAAGCACTTGGCAACGTCTGAATCAATCACTTTGGAATTACATCTTCCATTTGATGAGTCACAAGGGCAAAAAATGGCGCTTGCGCATCAATATGGTCAGGTGCTTTCCGAACAGTACGACGAAACCGGTGCTGTCGTTGAAGTTCAATTGCCAATGCCGGATGCAAAAAAATATTTCTGGGAGTACCTCCCTGAAGAGTATAAAAATGAAGTGAAGTGGTAAATCGACTATGTCATATTTTATGAATCAATTAAAATCCTTTGCAAATCTGAACGATGAAGACATGGCTTTAGTGGAAAGATGTTTAGAGGACATTGCACCTCAATGGGCAGCTATTACAGACATGACTCAAGCCAATCAGATAAAGGTTTTAAATGCTTTTCAAAAAAATCAGGTGGCAGATTTTCACCTGAACGGTTCTACCGGTTACGGCTATGGGGATACTGGGCGAGATGTATTGGAATGTGTATGGGCAGATTTGTTTTGTGCAGAAAAAGCCTTGGTACGTTCTAATCTTGTAAGTGGAACACACGCGTTAGCAACGGTTCTCTTTGGGGTTTTGCGTCCCGGCGATGAAGCGGTTTCAATTAGCGGACTGCCTTATGATACGCTTCAAACTGTAATTGGTAAGGATGAGCATGCGCGTGGTTCTTTGCGCGAATTGGGAATAAGCCATAAAAGTGTGCCTTTAAAAGACAACGACTTTGATGAAGACGCTATCAGAAAAGCAGTTTCTCCATCTACAAAGATGGTGCTTATTCAACGTTCTCGTGGGTATGATTGGCGCGATAGTTTATCTATTGCAAAAATTGAGCGTGCATGCCAAATTGTAAAAAGTATCTCTGAAGAGATTATTGTTTTTGTAGACAATTGCTATGGAGAATTCGTAGAAGATCGCGAACCTCTGGAGGTTGGCGCAGATATTATTGCCGGCTCATTGATTAAAAATCCGGGTGGCGGTTTAGCACCTCGTGGCGGCTATATTGCCGGTAAAGCAGAATTGGTAGAAGCCAGTGGTGAAAGATTGACTGCACCGGGCATCAGTGAAGATGTAAGTTCCTCGTTGGACTTCAATCGTCCTGCTTTTCAAGGACTTTTTATGGCGCCGCTAATTGTTGAACAGGCTCTGAAAGGAGCGGTATTCTCTGCAGCTTATCTAGGCGCAAAGGGGTATCATGTGTCTCCAACGGCTACCGAGCATCGTACCGATATCATTCAATGTGTTGAATTTGGCGATCCAGATAAGCTACGTAAGTTCTGTCAAGGGATTCAAGCGGCATCTGCACTTGAAAGCTATGTAACACCATACGACGATCAACTTCCTGGGTATGATGATCCGGTTATTATGGCTGGTGGGACTTTTGTTCAAGGGTCTTCTATTGAATTAAGTATCGATGGTCCGATGCGTGAACCGTTTATTGGTTACATGCAAGGTGGCTTATCGATTTCTCATATCATTGCCTCAATTTGTTTAGCGGCAAAGAAAATGGAGGAATAATATGGATGTTTACGCATGGTTATTGATTGTTGCAATGGTTGCCGGTTTAATTGGGACCTTTGTTCCAATGGTTCCGGGTTTTTGGCTTATTTTTGGGAGTATGCTCGTTTATGGGATATTTGATCATTGGGTAGCATATCCTATTTGGTTTGTGGTAATTGTTGGTGTATTGGCAATTGGTAGCTCTTTCTTAGATTACTATGGCACCATGATGGGCGCTAAGAAATTCGGTGCCTCTAATTCAGCTTCTATTGGTACAACTGTTGGGACTGCCGTTGGTGGTTTCTTTGGTCAAGTAAAAGGAAGTATCATTGGTGGAATTTTGGGGGCTATTGCTGCTGAATATAAAAATCATCGTTCTTTAAAGAGTGCAATGCGTGCCAGTGCAGGTTCTTTAATCGGGACTGCGGTGGTATCCTTCATTCAATTTGTTGTAGCTTTAATCATTTGCATCATCACTTTTGTATTGTTGTGGGGGGCTGCGTAATGATTAGTAAAGAGACAAAGATTGGCGTTGTATTTGGCGGTCCATCCGGCGAATACGAGGTGTCATGTGTGTCTGCAAATACTATCGTTCAAGCGCTTGTTGATAACGGCTATCAAAACATTTTCCCAATCGGTGTATCTAAGGACGGGAAATGGTACGGTCCTATTGCATTGGAGGATGTGAAATCCTTCAATGCGGCGGATTACGCCAATCATGAGCTAATCATGCCGCAGCGTCCGGGTGCGACGCTTTATGATGCTGCCTGTTTCAAACCAGTATTGGTACTAGATGTGGTGTTTCCAATCGTTCATGGTTCCTATGGGGAAGACGGTCATATTCAAGCTTTTTTAGAAATGTGTCGTGTTCCGTATGTCGGTGCTGGGATGAGTGGGTCAATTGTTGGAATGGATAAAGTATTGATGCGTGATATTTTAAAAGCTCATGATATTCCACAAACTGCTTATGTGCCGGTACGTCGTTTTGATTTTGAAAATAATGAAATGGCAGTACTCAATGAAATTGAAGAAAAATTGTCTTATCCAATGTTCGTGAAGCCAGCCTGTTCAGGATCAAGCGTTGGAATCAGTAAAGTGCACCATCGAGAAGAATTGGCGCATGGTCTTGCTTTGGCAGGTCAGTATGATAGTAAACTTTTAGTTGAAAAGGGTGTTAATGCCCGAGAAATCGAAACTGCCGTTCTTGGCAACTATGATGTTGCTATCGCAGCGCCGGGTGAAATTGTAACTGAGGGTGTGTTTTACGATTATGATTCCAAGTATGTGCTTGATAATAGCGTAACACAGGTTCCGGCGAATCTTTCGGACGAAACGGTGCAGGAATTAAACCGTATTGCAAAAGAAGTTTATAAAATCTTGGATTTGCGAGGCATGTGTCGCGCAGACTTTTTTATTGATAAGGACCATGGTGACATTTTGGTCAATGAAGTCAATACTTTACCGGGATTTACTGCAATTAGTATGTATGCTAAGATGTGGCAGGCTTCTGGTAAATCTTTGATTGAAGTGATTGAAACGCTGATTGAATTGGCGTATGCTCATCATGATGATGTGTTAAGAAACTACACTGTGTTTGGAGGTTAAAATGGCCGGTAAATCTAAAAAACAACAAATTGTGCCAAATGAAGATAAGAACGAAGCGCTTCAGCATGCATTGAAGGCGATGGAACAGCAATTTGGTGCAGGCACTATTATGCGTTTGGGAGATCAATCCAAGTTAGAAATTGAAAGCATTTCTACCGGCTCTATTGCCTTAGATAATGCGCTTGGGGTTGGTGGTTTGCCAAAAGGCCGTATTATTGAAATTTATGGCCCTGAATCATCTGGGAAAACCACGGTGGCTTTGCATTGTGTAGCGGAAGCTCAAAAACGTGGCGGTGTTGCGGCATTTATTGACGCGGAGCATGCGTTAGATCCGTCCTATGCTAAGAATATTGGGGTTGATACAGAAAACCTCTTAGTAAGTCAACCTGATAACGGTGAGCAAGCGTTAGAAGTATGTGATGCCTTAGTTAGAAGCGGCGCGGTAGATATTATTGTTGTTGACTCAGTCGCAGCATTAACACCGCGTGCTGAAATTGAAGGTGAAATGGGTGACACTCATGTCGGTCTTTTGGCGCGGTTAATGAGCCAAGCGCTCCGCAAACTGACAGCAAATATCGGACGTACCAATACGATTGTCATTTTCATTAACCAAATTCGTGAAAAAATCGGTGTAATGTATGGAAATCCGGAAACCACCACCGGTGGGCGTGCGCTGAAGTTCTATTCCAGCGTTCGTTTGGAAATTCGCCGTGGTGAGGCCATCAAGAAAGGCAATGACATTGTTGGTAACCGTACCAAGGTGAAAGTTGTAAAAAATAAGGTGGCACCACCATTCAAAACCGTGGAATTTGATATTCTTTATGGGGAAGGGATTTCAAACGAAAGCTCTTTAATTGATATTGCTTCTGAATTGGGTATTCTGGAAAAAAGTGGCTCATGGTATTCTTACAAGGGTGAGCGCTTAGGCCAAGGGCGTGATAATATTCGCGCTTATCTCAAAGAAAATCCGGAAGTGGCGCAAGAAATTGACGAACGTGTTCGTGCAGCAATCGCCGGTGAGGCTGTTCAGGAAGAAAAAGAAGAGGAAATTCTTCAAGAAAATATGAACGATTTGCTGAATGATGATTTTTTGGCAGACGTTGATTTGGATGAGCTTTAATGCAAGAAAAAAATAAGCAGCAGGCGTTGCGTTATCTAACAGTGCGTATGCGTTCCGAAAAGGAAATGCGAGACTACATGGCGAAGAAAAACGTGGCGATAGATGAAATCGATGAGATTATTGACTACCTCTATCACTATCAATATTTGGATGATGAACAATTTGCGCGTGCTTTCGTACGTGACAAATTGCATTTTCATCCTTGTGGACGTCATAAATTGATTTTTACACTTAAGGAAAAAGGCATCGATATGTTTACTATTGAGGATGTATTGGAAGAACTGTTTCCGATTGACAAAGAATGGGAATTTGTTTCCGAGGAATTTGATAAGTGTCAACAAAAAGGAAAAAATTATCAACAAACAATGCGTTATTTGTATGGGAAGGGATATAGTGCAGACCTTCTATCGCGCTTGGAAAGGTACTAATTTATTGGGCTGAAAACGCTATATATAGGGAAAGAACTTGACACTATTTGCTATTCAGCGTAAAATAAATTAAGACTATGGTAAGGTAATTGCTTTGACGGTTGATGTACATGGATGTTGCTTGTCACTTGAAATGGAACATTTTGTCATTTTTTATTATCATGAAATAAGAGCAAACCAAGATAGTTGGTTTGCTTTTTTTGACCCTAGTCCCGTAATGAATAATTGAATATGGAAGTTTTGAAGAAAGGAGGAGTTTATGCTCGAAGCTATTATCGCTATTATTGTAGGTTTGGCGATTGGTGGCATTGGCGGGTACATTGTACGAAAAAAATCTTCAGAATCATTGATTGGTTCTGCTGAAGCAGAAGCACAACGTATTCTGGAAGCAGCAAACAGAGATATTGAAGCGTTGAAAAAAGAAGCGTTGGTAGAAGCGAAAGATGCAGCGTTACAAATTCGTAATGAAGCTGAAGTTGAAGCCAAGGAACGTCGTTTAGAAGTGCAAAATTCTGAAAGACGCCTTGTTCAAAAAGAAGATGCCATTGACCGCAAATCTGCTAATCTTGAAAAGAAAGAAAATGCGCTTTTGGCAAAAGAAAACAAATTGGAAGAAGCCCAAAACGACTTAAATGCATTGATTGAAAAGCAACAGCTTGAATTAGAACGTGTTGCAGGTTTGAGTGCGGAAGAAGCAAAGAATCAATTGTTCAATCAGGTTGAAAGTGATGTTGATTACAGTCTGGCTGTAATGATTAAGGAAAAAGAGGCGGAAGCCAAGGATAATGCCGAAAAAACAGCGCGTAATATTATTGCAGGAGCGATTCAACGTTGTGCAGCGGATCATGTTGCGGAATCCACTGTGAGTGTTGTTCCGCTTCCAAACGATGAAATGAAGGGGCGCATTATCGGTCGAGAAGGTCGTAACATTCGTGCCTTGGAAAGCTTGACTGGGGTTGATTTAATCATTGATGATACACCAGAAGCTGTGGTGCTTTCTTGCTTTGAACCAATTCGCCGTGAAGTGGCACGTGTGGCTCTGGAAAAACTCATTGTTGATGGGCGTATTCATCCGGCGCGTATCGAAGAAATGGTGAATAAGGCACAAAAAGAAGTGGATATGGCAGTGCGTGAAGCCGGGGAACAAGCGGTGTTTGAAACCGGGATTCACCAATTACATCCTGAACTTGTTAAGTTGCTCGGTCGTTTAAAGTACCGTACCAGTTACGGTCAAAATGTATTGAAGCATTCCATTGAAGTTTCCCATCTTGCAGGACTTATGGCTGCAGAATTGGGCGTGGATGTAACGTTGGCAAAGCGTGCAGGTTTATTGCATGACATTGGGAAAGCCATCGACCACGATACAGAAGGCTCTCATACCACTTTGGGGGGCGATATCGCAAGAAAATATCGCGAACCTGCCGGTGTAATCAATGCGATTCTTTCTCACCATGGGGATATAGAACCTAGCAATGTGGAATCTGTGCTTGTTGCAGCGGCAGATGCTATTTCTGCAGCAAGACCGGGTGCTCGTCGTGAAACCTTAGAAAATTATCTCAAGCGTTTGACTCAACTTGAAAGTATTGCAAACGACTTTGACGGTGTTGAAAAGACTTATGCTGTTCAAGCCGGACGCGAAGTTCGCGTTATTGTAAAACCAGATAAGATTGACGATGCCTTGAGTGCAAAATTGTCTTATGATATTGTGAAGCGTATCGAATCTGAAATGGAATATCCTGGACAAATTAAGGTTGTCGTTATTCGTGAAACCCGTACAGTTAACTACGCAAAATAAAAAAATCGCTTAATCTCGATTTGAGGTTAAGCGATTTTTCTTTTTAGGAGAAAATTTGTTATAATAATGCTTGGCTAATGCGGTCATGGATGACCAATTCGGCATTTTTGTCCTGTGGGGTTGCATCGCGGTTAATGACAACCAAATGCTTACCGTTGAAATATTGAATCAATCCGGCTGCCGGATACACGGCTAATGAAGTGCCGGCAATGATGAGTGTATCTGCAAGTTGAATTTCTCGAAGTGCACCGCTCAAAACCTGATCGTCAAGACCTTCTTCGTAAAGCACAACATCCGGTTTAATAATGCCGCCGTCTTTAGAGCACAAAGGGATGCCGTTTGAATGTTTGATTGTATCAAGGTCGTAGAAGGTATGACACTTCATGCAATAATTACGCATAACAGATCCGTGAAGTTCAAAGACGTTTTGGCTACCGGCTAATTGATGCAGCCCATCAATGTTCTGGGTGATAATAGAAGAGAGTTTTCCTTCTTTTTCCATTTCTGCGAGTTTGTAGTGAACGGCACTTGGCCCGTCATTGGGTGCAATCATTTTTGCGCGATAAAATTCGAAGAATTCCTCAGTATGGGTATCGAAAAAAGTGCGGCTTAGCATGTACTCTGGTTCGTATTTAAAGCCTTTTTGATGATAAAGTCCGTCTTTACTACGAAAATCCGGAATACCGCTTTCGGTAGATACGCCGGCGCCACCAAAGAAGACAATGCGGGATGAATCATTGATGATTGCTTCTAATTGTTTGTTCATTTATAATCACCTCTTGCTTTTATTCTAGCGCAACGAGGTGTGCTTTGCACGATATTATTAAATTTTGAAGGAGTGGATCCATTGTTAAATATTGTATTGTATCAACCAAGAATTCCACAAAATACGGGGAATGTGGCGCGTTCTTGTTTCGTAACCGGTAGTCGTTTGCATTTGATTGGGCCTATGGGGTTTAAGATTGATGAAAGCAAATTAAAACGCGCAGGATTGACCTACTGGCATCAAACCGATATTACAACCTATGATAGTTTTGAGGAGTTTTTAGAGCAAAATAAAGGGGCGCGCATGGTGTTGATGAGTAGCCATGCCACTAAAGCACATTCTGAGTTTGAATTCCATGACGGCGATTATATTGTATTCGGTCGTGAGGATGCCGGAGTGCCGGATGATGTACATGCTCTTTTTGGTGAAAACCAATGCCGTATTCCGATGATTCAAAATGAAGAAGCGCGTTGCTTTAACTTGGCAACCAGTGTAGGCATTGTTCTTATGGAAGCGGAACGTCAATTGGGGTATCCATATTTAAAGTAGGTGGTTTGTTGTGTTTAAACAAAGAAAAATCATTGTTAACGACATTCCTTGTTTTGAAATTATTCCTGAAAACGAAGATATTAAAGCCGATCTTTTGCTCTATCACGGTTGGGGGTCTCATGCCACCAAGCAGTGCTTTCGTGCAAAGTTGTTAGCGGGGTTTGGATATCGGGTGCTTGTACCGGAGATTGCACTGCACGGAGAGCGTGGGATTTGTGATTATGATGCGCCGGACAGTGCTGTAATGTTTTTAGAGGTGCTTTTACAAAGCATCCATGAGGCTAATTGCCTTATTGATCAGGGACTGGCATCGGATCGGTCCAGATTTGTAGTTGGCCATTCTTTGGGGGCATGATTGCCTTAGGGGCGGCAGCAGAAAATGCGATGCATGTGGATGGGTTTGTGGCGATGAATAGTACCGCACAATGGCATGCGTATGAAGCAATCATGGCGGGAGTATTTCCGAATCAGTCTCTTGATATTGTGAAAAGTGAGCCGTTTGAGGCGCTTACAGAACGTCTTACCCCTTATAATCCAGAATGCTGGAAAAAACAAGGAATGACACAACCCGTGCTGTTAACGAACGGTGCCTTGGACCAAACATTGCCGGCGAATTATAATGTGCAGTTTTGTAGAGAAAGTATGCTGGAAAATGTATCACAAATCATTTTTTCCGATGCAGGACATGTCGTGACCGATGGCATGCTTTTTGAAGTGCTAGCTTTTATAGAAAAACATAGAAAACCTAGGAAATAAGAGGATTTAATAAGCAAGTCGATGTGATTTGGTTGACAATTTTCTGTAGCTATGATAATTTGAATAGGAAATCAATTAAATATACTTTGTCTAAGGCAATGCAGAGGCGCGGGCACGAAGGAAGATTGGCGGAGATGAAAAAGCATTGATGATTCCAATTTGAGGGCGTTTTCGCCGAAGTCGCGAAGCACTTTTTTGTTAGCGGCTGGACCTGAACTCAATAGGTTTAGAGCTGTCGACGGAGGAATTCCGTCGTTGTGCTGTATTCTAGACGTTTATTCGGAGTATGCATTACCACAGGTATATCCTGTGGCTTTTTTTGTAACTTGCACTTTGTGGCTGAGGGCAAAAGAAAAGGAGGCCGTCATAATGGCTGGTATTTGTGGTGGTGGGGGTGGGGGTAAAGTGAACCCGGTAAGATGGGGAGAGAAATTCTCAAGGCGGTTACTAATGATGCTGAATTGGAAGTAATTTTTGGGGTTGGTTTGGTTGATGAACCCACGACTATTACTGTAGAAAATAAAGATATTCCTGTGGTAGCTGATTTGGATACTGCATTAAATAGTTATGATGTGGATTTAGTGATTGATTTTACCAATGCAGACGCTTTCCGACAAAATGCACCAATCACCTTAAATCATGGGGTTCACTTAGTAAGTGGGACCACCGGTGTGAAGCATGAAGAATTGGAAGAATTTGGTAAAATTGCTAAACAGCATAATAAGTGCTTCTTCTATGCTGCTAACTTTGCAATTGGTGCGGTGCTCATGATGCGTTTTGCCGAAGAAGCAGCAAAGTTCATGCCGGAAGTAGAAATTATCGAATTCCATCACGATCAAAAGAAGGATGCCCCATCCGGGACCGCGATTGTAACCGCTAACCGCATTGCAAAGGTGCGTGAAGCGCATGAACAAGGCTTGCCTGGCGAAGTGGAAACCCTTGTGGGTGCACGTGGTGCAAATGTTCAAGGGATGCATATTCACAGTGTTCGTATGCCTGGGTATAATGCCCATCAAGAAGTTATTTTCGGTGGTTTGGGGCAAACCTTGACCATCCGTCATGATTCTATCAACCGTGAATCCTTTATGCCTGGGATTGTTTATGCAGCAAAGCGCGTGGAAGGTCGCGTGGGTTTGGTAGAAGGCTTGGATACTTTGATGTTTGAAGACTAAAGTTTAAGGAGAGTGTGAAATGAAAGAATTAAACGTAGCTATTGTTGGTGCAACCGGTGCTGTTGGTCAAGAATTGTTAAAAGTTATTGATGAACATAAATTCCCATATAAGAGCTTAAAAATGCTTGCAAGCTCCAGAAGTGCCGGAAAAATTATTAACTTTCAAGGCAAAGATTATGTGGTAGAAGAAACTACCAAGGAATCTTTCGAAGGCGTTGGTTTGGCACTCTTCGCAGGTGGTACTGCAAGCCGTGAATTTGGTCGCTATGCGCAATCTCAAGGTGTTGTTGTTATTGATAACAGCTCTACTTTCCGCCTTGAAGATGATGTACCGCTGATTATTCCAGAAGTAAATGGTCATGCGGCAAAGAACCACCAAGGTTTGATTGCAAATCCTAATTGCTCTACCATTTTGATGGTTGGCGCGTTAAACCCAATTTATAGAAAATCCCGTATTAAGCGCGTGGTTGTAAGTACTTATCAGGCAGTTTCCGGCGCTGGTAAGGCTGGCTTGGATGAATTGACCGAACAAGCGCGTCAAGTGCTTGATGGCGAACCAATCCATCCTTCCGCATTCCAACATCAAATTGCTTTCAACTTGATTCCGCACATTGATGTATGGCAAGAAGAAGATTATACTAAGGAAGAAATGAAACTCGTTCATGAAACCCACAAGATTTTGGAAGACAACGACATTCAAATCACTCCTACTGCTGTGCGTGTACCTGTATTCAGAAGCCATGCTGAATCCATCTATCTTGAAACCGAAGATGTAATCACTGCCGATGAAGCACGTGAATTGCTTGAAGCGGCACCTCGTGTGATCGTAAAGGATAATCCACGTGAAAACGTGTATCCAATGCCGGTAGATACTGCAAACACCGATGATATCTACGTTGGTCGCGTGCGTAATGACCTTTATGTCGAAAATGGTTTGAATATGTGGGTATGCTTCGACCAAATTCGTAAGGGTGCGGCTGCTAATGCAGTGCAAATCGCGGAATTGTTGCTTGAAAACGACTGGATTTAATTTGCTTCATAAATGTATTTGGACATCTCCTTGAGATGTCCTTTTTTATTTGTGGGTCGTGACCCTGTTGAGCGCGCGAGAGCGCGTGAAATAAAAAACCACCCGCTATGCGGGTGGAGTCAAGGCGTTATACGCAAAAACACTCCTTCCAGTATAATGTAAGTGTTCAGGTTACATTGCTAAATGGAAGGAGTGTTTTTATGGCTAATCAAACAAATAGTCTTTCACATACAAAATGGATGTGTAAGTATCATATTGTTTTCACGCCTAAGTATAGACGAAAAATCATTTACAATCAATATCGAGAACAGTTTGTGACTTTTTATGAAATAAGTAGATACAGGACATTTTGAGCAAAGTTAAGGTTGATATTTCTTGGGGTTGTGCGTATAATGGAAACAACTTCACCCCCGAATGACCGTGGGAGAAAAACATTTTCGGTCTGGGACGATTAGGAGGATAAAAAATGGAAGAACAAAAATGGTCTAACGAAGCATGTAAAGGGTACTGCATTGCGGCTATGCAATTGGCAGGGTATGGTCACTCTGAAATTGAAGTGGTTCTTGAAGAACTTGAAGCAGAAATGAAGCGCAAAAATGTAAAGGAAGCAGAAGCTTTTAGTGTTGATTTTTGATTTTAATATAAAAACGTCTCTGCAATGGACATGGTCTGTTGCAGAGACGTTTTTTTATGGCGAAAATTGAATATTTCTTGCATGTTCAGGAAGATGGACGTGTATTACAATAATAAATAGGTAAATGGAAGGGAGATGAAACTATGCAGAAATCAATCTTGATTGTAGAAGATGACAGCGATATCAATGCGCTGTTGAAGCGTATGCTTGAAAATGAGGGATTTTCCGTGATTCAAGCATTTTCCGGTACAGAAGCAATGATGCGCTTGGAAAAAGAATTGCCGCTTCTCATGGTTTTGGATTTGATGCTTCCGGGGCTATCAGGTGAAGAAGTATTGAAAAAAATGCGTGATGATTTCATGGCGGACTGTCCGGTGATTGTCATTTCAGCCAAGTCGGGTGTGAAAGACAAGGTCGCGCTATTGGATATTGGTGCAGATGACTATATTACAAAACCTTTTGAACCGATGGAAGTGATAGCACGTGTGCGTGCTGCATTGCGTCGCACGGGTGCTCAGATGATTCAACATCCGGTGCTTACCTATAAAAAACTTTCTATGGATGTGGAGTTGCATAAGGTGTGTGTGGCTGGAGAAGAATTGACTTTAACTGCAAAAGAATACGATATATTGAGAGTGCTTTTAGAAAATCCGGAGAAGGTGTATTCTAAAGAGCGTCTCTATGAGCTCATTTGGCAGGAAGGGTATTATGGTGCTGATCATACCATTAGCGTGCATATCAGTAATTTACGTAAGAAAATCAAGCAATATGACCCTGATGAAGGCTATATTCAATCGGTATACGGTATTGGTTTTCGCCTGGAGAAAAGTTGACGTTTTCTTGAAGGTTGCTTGCGGACTTTTTGAAGGGCCAATCAATATACTAAGACTGTAATAATTATTAGAGTTGAGATATGGCAGGTAAAGGAGGCCTTTCAATGAAAGCGTATGCAATAGAAACACGTGAAATAGAAAAGCGGTTTGGTCGTGTGAAGGCATTAGATGGTGTGTCCATTCATGTGAAGCAAGGAGAAATTTATGGTTTAATCGGTGATAACGGTGCCGGTAAGAGTACGTTGTTAAAACTTTTAGTTGGACATATTTTTGCTGATAATGGGGAAATGACGCTTTTGGGTGCCTGTGAGAAGAAAGCCTTGCAAAAGGCGCGTCATCATGTGGGGGCATTGATTGAAGAGGTGGGATTTTTTCCAGAGCTAACGGTTGAAGCAAATATGGAATATTATCGACGCCTTAAGGGCGTGCCGAAAAAAGAAGCTGTGGAACAGGTGTTAAAGACGGTGAATCTCTGGGACAAACGAAAAAGTAAAGCGAAGGGCCTCTCGATGGGAATGAAAAAACGCTTGGGCATTGGTTTGGCTATTTTAGGAGAACCGGAGTTGTTGATTCTCGATGAACCAATTAACGGACTTGACCCAAGTGGAATCGTTGAATTGAGAATGTTGTTACAACGCTTAAATGAAGAGAAGAAGATGACGATTCTTCTTTCTAGCCATATTCTCAGCGAACTTCAGCAAACAGCGACGACCTTTGGTTTTTTAGATCATGGGCATTTACTGCAAGAAATCAGTGCCGAAGAATTGCAAGCAAAATGTGCTGATTATTTGGCTTTGCAAGTAAGCGACTGTGCAAAATATGCAGCCCTCTTAGATTTGCACTGCCCGGGGGAATCCTACAAGGTATTTCCAAATGGAGACATTCATATTTTTGCGCCGAAAGAAGCGCGAGAATACTACAGCCGTTTAGCAGCGACTAATAGAATTGATGTGACCGCCATGGAATGGCATCAGTACTCATTGGAAGAGTATTTTATGCAGTTGAAAAAGGAGGCCCGTCATGCTTAATTATATAAGAAGTGAGTTTTATCGCATTTTTCATTCACGCACATTCTATGTGACGCTTGCTGTTTTTATGGGATTGCCGGTTGCGGTGAATGGGCTATTGCTATTTTTTGCGCACAATGATGCAAGTTTTCCGTATGCAATAACGTCATTTTCTTACTCGAACTTTGTTGCGAATCCAATGTGGATGGCGTATAGTGCGTTGTTAGTGAGCTTTATTTTGTATGATGGCACTCGGAGAAACGGGGCGCTCAAAAATGTTGTTGCGCTTGGCATCGATAGAATGAAAATCTTTGTCGGTCAATGCATCGTTGCCACTGTTATTTGTAGTTTGATCCTGCTAGGCACTTTAATGACCTATGTCGGAAGTGCAGAGCTATTATTACAGACGGCAGGTCCGATTGTATGGCAGGACGTGTTTGAGACTGCGGCGGTGGGCTATTTGATTGGAGTTTCTGCGGTGGTATTGAGCATTACATTGCTTATAGTGATGTATACAGACTGGAGCAGCATTTTGTTGTTCTTTGCGGTTTTTGAATTTATCCCTTTGGCATTCTTTTTATTAGGGCTTAAGTTTACAGGGTTACAAGAGGTTGCCCTATGGATGCCGAAAAACTTTTTCGACTTGATGCACACTGTGAATATGTCTAATTTCGAGCCGGTTTGGCAAACGGCTGATGGACTTGAAAAGTGTCTTATTTCCGGTTTTGCCGGCATTGTTATTTTCGGTTTAGTGGGGCTTTGGCGCATTAGAAAAAAAGAGGTGTAATAACAAGGAGGTATCGGCATGGAATGGGTGGTGATTGCTGGTGTTGTTGTACTGGTGATATTTTTAGTAGTGCGCTATGTACTTCTAAAGAATGCGTTGCAAGATGCCATTGAGCAATTGGCACATATTGAAGAGGATGTCATGCAAAACCGTAGGATGCACCTTTCCGTGCCAAACAAAGACCTAGAAGCGCTAGCTTGTGGCATCAATCAAATGGTTCAGCGATTTCAAGAGGAACGCATTCAATCTGACTGTCGAGAACGTGCCTTTCAGGAGCAGATTGAGGCCATTAGTCATGATTTACGTACGCCACTCACAGTAATCGTCGGTTACCTTTCTATGATGAGTGAACAAAATAAGTGTGGCAAGTTAGATGCTAATGAATTGGCGGAGACGCTTGATGTCCTGCGACGAAAAGCCGATGGAATGGAACGACTGGTGAATCAATTTTATGAGTATTCGCGGTTGATTGCTAATGACACTGTGTTGGCATGCGAAGCGGTTGACATGGGAAAAGTGGTGCGGGAAACGTTATTAAATAATGTTTTCCTTTTAGAACAAGCAGGCATTGATGTTTCGGTATCTATTGATGAAACGCCTCAGTGGGTAATCGCGGATGCCGGTGCGCTGGAGCGTGTTGTAACCAATTTGTTGCAAAATGTGGCGCGTTATGCGAAAAGCAATCTTCAAGTTAAGGTTGCTGAGCGCGAAGAAACGGTGCAATTGCAAGTCGTCAATGATACCGAGGTGCTCAAAGAAAATGATTTACATCATCTATTTGAACGTTTTTACGCAGGCGACAAAGCGCGGCCGACAGGGAGTAGCGGTTTGGGACTTACCATTGCCCGAGGGCTGGTTGAAGAAATGGATGGTACGATGGATGCTGTTATGTTGCCTACTGAAGATGATATGACGGAGAAAAGATGGATTTGTTTTACTGTGGGACTAAAGAAGGTTGGCACATAAAAAAACGGACGTTACAAATGTAACGTCCGTTTTTTATACAATTACTTAGCAATGTATTTTGCTAAATCGATAACACGGTTGCTGTAGCCCCATTCGTTGTCGTACCAAGCGATGACCTTGAGGAGGTTATCGCCTACCTTCATGGTAGAAAGACCGTCAACGATAGAAGAACGTGGGTCAGTGTTGTAGTCAATAGAAACGAGTGGTTTATCAGAATAGCCGAGAATACCTTTCATGGAACCTTCGGCAGCTTCTTTGAAGAGGTTGTTTACTTGTTCAACGGTGAAATCTTCTTCAATTTCAAATACAACGTCGGTCAAGGAAACGTTAGGAGTTGGAACACGGAGTGCAAAACCATTCATCTTACCATTTAATTCAGGGATGATTTTACCCATAGCTTTTGCAGCGCCAGTAGTGGTAGGGATGATGGATTGTACACAGCCGCGAGCGCGACGTGGGTCTTTGTGACGAGCGTCCAAGTTCTTTTGGTCATTGGTGAAAGAGTGGACGGTGGTCATTGCACCGCTCTTGATAGTAAAGTTATCAAAGAGCACTTTGGTAACAGGTGCCAAGCAGTTGGTGGTGCAACTTGCATTGGAAACAACTTTCATGGATGGGTCATAGCTGTCTTCGTTAACACCCATAACAATCATAGGCGCATCGCTACTTGGTGCAGTGATAACAACTTTCTTTGCGCCGGTTTCGAGGTGTACGGAAGCAGTGTCGATGGTTTTGAACTTACCGGTGGAATCAATCACGATATCGGCACCAACTTCACCCCATTTGAGGTTTTTAGGATCACGGTCACTGAAAAGGGTAATACGTTGTCCGTTAACGATCAAAACCCCTTCTTCATAAGAAACGTCACCCTTGAAGATGCCGTGGGTGGAGTCGTATTCAAAGAGACGAGCGGTCCCTTCTGCATCAGAAGTAGAGTTAATAGCAACCAATTCAACTTCCGGATCCATGACAGCGATACGAGCAACCAAACGACCGATACGACCAAAGCCGTTAATACCAATTTTAATAGACATAGAATCCTCCTTTGTCATTTATGAACTTATTCATCTACTAAGATACTCTATTTTTAGGTAAAAATAAAGTAAAAGTCATACAATATGAACAGTTTTTATAGGGAATTATGAATGAATGATGAACATGAAAAATAAAATGAAAAAAATTGTAAAAAAGGCTTGCATTATTTATAAAACAATGGTAAGATAAATATCGTTGAAGGGCGGTCGACAAGAAAGCCTGAAACAACATGCGGAAATGGCTCAGTGGTAGAGCATCGCCTTGCCAAGGCGAGGGTCGCGAGTTCGAATCTCGTTTTCCGCTCTTAGCACTCCGGACGGAGTGCTTTTTTGTTTCTGAAATATTGCTGTATTTTAGTATATAACGGATGCACTTTCATATCAAAATGTGTTCTGGTGATTCAATATGGCAGGTAAAGAAACTTAAAAATAAAATGAAAAAAGTTGTAAAAAGGGCTTGCATTATTTATAAAACAATGGTAAGATAAATATCGTTGAAGGGCGGTCAACAAGGGAGCCTGAAACAACATGCGGAAATGGCTCAGTGGTAGAGCATCGCCTTGCCAAGGCGAGGGTCGCGAGTTCGAATCTCGTTTTCCGCTCTAAAAAATTGCGACTTAACCAGTCGCTTTTTTTATATTATTGAATAGTATTTGTGGTTCTTGCAGGATTATATGCTATGGATATGACTGTGAGATAACAATAAAAGGCTTATTCTTAGGAGGATCATTTATGAAGGTAGAAAAGAAACAACTCGATAAGGTTCAAGTGGAATTGACCATCGAAGTTCCTGAAGAAGATTTTAAGGAATATGTACAAAAGGCTTATCAAGAACGCAAGGGCAAAATCAATATCCCTGGGTTCCGTAAGGGCCATGCGCCACGTCAAATCATCGAACAATACTATGGCAAAGATTTCTTCTATTTTGACGCAGCTGAAATGTGTGTATTCCCTGAATATGTAGAAGCTGTAAAGGCTAACGAAGATATTAAGCCTATCGCTCAACCTAAGTTCGACGTTGTTACTCTCGAAGCAGGTAAGCCATTCGTATTTACCGCTGTTGTAGATACCAAGCAAGAAATTACCCTCGGTGAATACATGGGTATCGAATTAGAAAAGGTTGAAACCACTGTTAGCGAAGAAGACATCGATAAAGAAATCGAACAAACCCGTAGCAACACTGCATTAATCGAAGATGTTGAAGATGAAAACGCTACTGTTGAAGATGGCGATATCGTTCTTCTTAACTTCTGCGGGAAGAAAGATGGCGTTGCATTTGAAGGTGGCACCGCTGAAAACTATGAATTAACCATCGGTTCCCACAGCTTTATCCCTGGCTTCGAAGAAGGCATGGTTGGTATGAAGCTTGGCGAAGAAAAAGATCTCGATTTGACCTTCCCAGAAGAATACCATGCAGATGACTTGGCTGGCGCTGCAGTTGTATTTACCGTAAAGGTTAACGCTATTAAGCGTAAACAACTCGCTCCATTGGATGATGAATTTGCTAAAGATGTAAGTGAATTTGATACCCTTGATGAATACAAGGCAAATCTCCGCGAAGAAATGGAAAAGCAACGCGAAGAATCCGCACTCAACCACTACAAAGCAAGCATTGCAAACAAGGTTACCGAAGATTCCGATGTTGTAGCACCTGAATCCATGGTAGAAAAAGAAGTAGAAAACTACCTCAACGAAATGACCTACAACCTTCGCGCACAAGGTATTGAAATGGAACAATATTATCAATTGACCAACAGCAGCGAAGAAGATGTGAAGAAAGAATTTACCGGCCGTGCAGAAGCTTCTGTAAAGCAACAGCTCGTTCTTGCTGAAATTGCTGAACGTGAAGAAATCGACGTTACCGAAGAAGAAATGGATGCTGAATACGATAAGCTCTCCAAGTACTATCAAATGGAAAAAGACCAATTGAAGCAAATTTTCATGGTTCAAGGTCAAACTGAATCCCTCAGAAACAGCATCAAGTTCGAAAAGGTAATGGATAAGCTCTTCGAAAACGCTGTTATTAAGTAATTCAGTTGCTTCAGTAGACAGGAATATAGAAAGGAATTTGAACAATGAGCTATCTGGTACCTTATGTTATTGAACAAACTGGTCAAGGGGAACGCTCCTACGATATCTACTCAAGATTGTTGAAAGACAGAATCATTTTCCTTGGTGGTGAAGTCACTGATGACTCTGCCAATGCAATCATCGCCCAACTTCTCTTCCTGGAAGCTGATGATCCTAAAAAAGATATTTTCATGTACATCAATAGCCCTGGCGGTTCGGTAACCGCCGGGATGGCTATTTTTGATACCATGCAATACGTTAAACCAGACGTATGCACTTTCTGTGTAGGGATGGCAGCCAGTATGGGGGCATTTTTGCTCGCGGCTGGCGAAAAAAGGAAGCGGTTTTTATTGCCACAGCTTGCGCAGAGTCATCAAAGGCAAGCGTTTTGCATTGCCAAACAGTGAAATCAT
Source organism: uncultured Peptococcaceae bacterium (assembly GCA_900553245.1). Classification (GTDB taxonomy): domain Bacteria; phylum Bacillota; class Peptococcia; order Peptococcales; family Peptococcaceae; genus UMGS1590. The sequence goes on along the minus strand of USCP01000001.1, from coordinate 3,364 downwards.
GATTCACCAACCATTGGGTGGTGCATCTGGTCAAGCCACAGATATCGAAATTCACGCAAGACGTATTATTGAAATCAAGGATAAAATGAACCGTATTTTATCCGAAAGAACGGGTCAAGACCTTGAAAAAGTTCGTCAAGATACCGAACGTGATTATTTCATGGAAGCGCAAGCTGCGATGGAATATGGTTTGATTGATAAAGTGATTCAACGTCATTAAAAGATTGGAGCTTGTTTAATGGATAAAAACGACAATCTGGAGAATGAACTTCGTTGTTCCTTTTGTGGGAAAGCGCAAAACGAAGTGAACAAGTTGATTGCTGGTCAAGGTGTCTTTATTTGCGATGAATGCGTAAAAATTTGTAATGAAATTCTGGCAGAAGAATTTGGTTCTGTTGCAAAAGAATTTTCTGAAGCAAATAATCTGAAACCAGCAGAAATTAAAGCTGTTCTTGATGAATATGTTATTGGTCAAAATGAAGCGAAAAAAGCGCTTTCTGTTGCGGTGTATAATCACTACAAACGCATCAATAATATTGACACAGACAGTGACAACGATGTAGAACTGCAAAAGACCAATATTTGCTTGATTGGGCCGACCGGTAGCGGTAAAACTTTATTGGCGCAAACTTTGGCGCGTGTGCTCAATGTACCGTTTGCCATTGCAGACGCGACTTCTTTGACCGAGGCTGGTTATGTTGGGGAGGACGTTGAAAACATTCTCTTGAAACTTATCCAAGCAGCAGATTTTGATTTGGATGCAGCTAGTCATGGGATTATCTACATCGACGAAATTGATAAAATTGCGCGTAAGAGTGATAATCCATCTATTACGCGAGATGTTTCCGGTGAAGGGGTACAGCAGGCCCTCCTAAAAATCATTGAAGGGACTGTTGCCAATATTCCACCACAAGGTGGAAGAAAGCACCCACATCAGGAATTTATTCAATTAGATACGACCAATGTGTTGTTTATCTTAGGTGGTGCCTTCGATGGTATTGAGAGTATCATTGAACGTCGTACCGGTAAGGGAAGCCTGGGGTTTGTGTTTGATGATGCGAATGAAGATGCGCAAGCAACACAAGAACAACCGCTTTTGAAGAAAGTAGAACCGGAAGATTTGCTGAAGTTTGGCTTAATTCCGGAATTTATCGGCCGAGTTCCATATTTGGTGGCATTGGAAGAACTGGACAAAGACGCATTGATTCGTGTTTTGGTTGAACCTAAGAACGCACTTGTTAAGCAATATCAAAAGTTGTTTGACATGGATCATGTTGACTTGGTTTTTGAAGATGATGCCTTGGATGCGATTGCGGAAGAGGCATTGAAGAGAAAGACCGGTGCTCGTGGTTTGCGTGCAATTCTTGAAAACGTTATGATGGATATCATGTTTGATATCCCAAGTAGAGAAGATATTGTGCGTGTGCGTATCAATAAAGATGCGATTCTTGGCGTTGGGGAACCGGTCCTCGAGTACAAATAAGATTAAGTCAAAGGCTTTGCAAGGCGTTTCTTTGCAAAGCCTTTTTTAAATAAAGGAAGTGATTAAATGGCTGAATCAAAAAACAAACCATCTTGGTGTGCCTTGATTCCGTTAAGACAGCTCGTTGCGTTACCGGGAACGAGTATTGTTTTGGATATTGGCAGGGAACTTTCTAAAACAGCGGTAAATAAAGCCGAAGAAGATGATGGTCGCGTATTGTTGTTTACACAGATTCGTGCAGATGATGAGCAACCAACTATGGATGACTTGTATCCGGTCGGGGTGTTTGGTCGTGTGATTAAAGTTGAAGAGAATCCTTCCATTCGTGGCTATAAAATCACCGTTGAGGTGGAGAGTCGTGTGCAGCTGACACAGCTCGACACTGAGCTAGACTATATGCGTGGACAGTATTATGTGCTTGTTGATGAGTACAGCAGCGAAGTGGCGAAAGATTTGGTGCCGGCGCTTGAAAGTAAGGTGACCGGTGAGCTTAATAAATTCAATCGCTTAACGAAAAAACTGAATGCGAATCAATTGACAGCAATTCACAATGAAAAGGATATTGCAAAGAAAATTGATTTAACCATCCATATGATTGCACCTCATTTTGAGGACCGTTATGAAATTTTGTCTAATGCGTATATTGATCAACGTTTAGAAAAACTGTTGACATATCTTGTGCATGAAAATGAGATGGTTACTTTAGAGTTTGAAATCAATCAACGTGTTAAAGCGGCTATTGATAAATCTCAAAAAGAATATTATCTTCGTGAAAAAATTAAGGCCATTCGTACTGAACTAGGTGAAGGCGAAGACCGTGAGGCTGAGTTTGATGAATTGGCGGAAAAAATTGAAGCCTCTCTCATGCCGGAAACGGTTAAAGAACGTGCACGTAAAGAATTAAAGCGTATGAGAAATTCTATGCCGATGTCTCCGGAATATGGTAATACGCAAAATTATTTGGAATTTTTGGTAGGCTTGCCTTGGGGCATCTACAAAGAAAATAAGAAAGATTTGAAGTATGCCAAAAACATCCTCGAAGCAGATCATTACGGTTTAGATAAAATTAAATCTCGTATTTTAGAATTTTTAGCGGTACAGTTTTTACGTAACGATAATGCCGGTTCTATTTTGTGCTTTGTTGGGCCTCCGGGAATTGGGAAGACTTCTTTGGCGCAATCCATTGCTCGTGCGCTCAATCGCGATTTTATTCGAGTGGCATTGGGCGGTGTACAGGATGTGGCAGAACTTCGTGGTCCCCGCCGTACCTATGTGGGCGCCATTCCGGGACGTATTATTCAAGGGATTTCTGATGTTGGTACAAGCAATCCGGTATTTTTGTTGGATGAAATTGATAAACTTACCCGTGATTTCAAGGGCGATCCATCTGCAGCCTTGCTTGAAGCCTTGGACCCTGAACAAAATGACACTTTTAGCGACCATTACTTAGAAGTGCCGTTTGATCTTTCAAAGGTGTTTTTCATCACTACAGCCAATGATATTGGTGCCATTCCGGGCCCACTCCGTGACCGTATGGAAATCATTGAAATGACCAGCTATACCGAATATGAAAAGGTGCAGATTGCAAAAAAATATTTGGTGAAGAAGGCCATGGATGCCAACGGTTTGAAAAAGGGTGACCTTTCCTTTACCGAAGGCGCTATCAAGGAAATCATTGTGCACTATACCCGTGAAGCCGGGGTACGTGAACTGCAACGAAAGATTGAAACTGTTTGCCGAAAGTATGCGAAAGAACAATTTTTACAGGAAAATGAGCTGCCGGCGCGCGTAACCAAGGCGAATGTTAAGCAGTTCCTCGGCAAGCCATTGGTAGATCATTTAGTGACCGAAGCCAAGGATGAAATTGGTGTGGCTGGTGGG